>JBBSPJ010000053.1:0-16622 GCA_038258905.1 Cytophagales bacterium | reverse complement strand
TTTTTTATAAGTTAAATTGCTTTGCCTATATTTAATAAACCAAAATTTGAATTATGAAGCCATTAAAATTAGCATTAATTCTTTTTACCTATTTGATTTCTTTTACTACATTTAGTCAGATAAAGAGTAATTCAATCATCGAAGAATGTGCCACCCCAATTAATCTCGAAGATTACAATAGACAAAAAAGTTTTCAAAGAAATAATAATTTTATAATTAATTCAAATGCTAGATTAGGAATCAATATCAAGGTTCATTTTGTACGTAGAACAAATGGAAGTGGCGCATTATATAACCAAAGTAATTTAAATAATTTGAAAATAGGGCTAATAAATAGTTTTAAAGATTTAAATATTTCATTTAAAATAATAGGTTATACATATATTAATAATGGCTCTTACTATGATTATTTTATTTCTGATCCAAATAATGTCTCGCTTTTTGATGTTAATAATGATCCCAATGCGGTTAACCTTTATGTGGTAAACTCAGCTAGAAATAGTGGACAATTTTTAGGGTTGGCAGCTGGAATTCCTTCAAATGCTTTCTTAGTAACTTACAGTAGCTTATTTAGTGGTACAACAAAACATGAAATAGGTCATTGTCTAAATCTGTATCACACCTTCCAGGGGACAGATAATAAATCTGAATGGTGTGCAGAATTGGTGCCATCAGTTCTGCCTAATTGCGAGGATTGTGGAGATCTTGTTTGCGATACACCTGCAGATGCAAATACTGGTAGAACTGGCATATATAATCCAGATATTAACAATTTTATGTCTTATTATCGAGATACCAGAAATAGATTTACGGAAGGTCAGAAACAAAGGATGTTTCAAACTATTTTTGATGAAAATATTTTAGGCAGAACGATTAACCTTGATGCAAACTTAAAATCCAATAAAACCTTACCTTGCAGAGGTGATGGTGTAACTGTAAGTTATGATATAAATGAGTTGCCTACTGGTTTAAGTTTCAGTCACTGGGAATTATCTATTAATGCGGGGCCAATTTGGAGAAATAATACAAGTATTACCTTTTATTTACCTAGCAACAGCCCATATCCAACAGATGTTGTAAATGTTACAGGCTATTTCATAGATCGGTTTAATAATGTTATCAGGGCAAGTATTAGTGTTGAATTTCTACATAGAAGTTCACCTACTCCTTATAATGTGGCAACTTATTCAACGACTCCAACATCAGGTTATAGTGCATTCAGTGGCTCAACATTTTGTACAGGGGTTAATAGTGGGCAATATATTTATGTACGGTTTAATAGAAGGTTAAGAGATATATCATTGAACAAAAGTAGCGGAAATTCAACAGTTGTTGCAGGTAATCGAGTTATCGATGGATATGACTACATGATTTACATACCTACCCAAAACCAATATAATTTCTTTTCAATGACTGGGACAGATATCTGTTCCGGTGATATTAAATCAACTAATGAGTGTATTTGGTTACCTCGTAGGAGTTTTATTTTAAGTCATATTAAAGGAGATGAGGTTCAAATCGAATTAGATTTAAAATCTTCAATACAAAATAATTTTACCTTAAGTAATAATAGTAATGATGAGTTTATATCTAATTTTAATTTAGAAGCATTTAATCAATACGGAAAAAAAATTCATTTGACGAATTTACATTTTAATTCAAATCATATAATTTTTAATACTGCCTATTCAGGACTAATAATTCTTAAAATAATAGAGCCTAATAAGAGTATTGAAACAATTAAATTTTTTAAATAAAAATTGAAACCATAAAACAAAAATACACGGGTTCTTGCTACGTGTTTTTTTTGTTTATAGTCTTAAAACAAAAAAAAAGCCCAGTTTCGCTGGGCTTCGTAGTTTACATGTTCAGTATCCTATCGATTATTGGCTAAATTAGTAGTAAAGCTTCTACCATTTACTTCAGTATATTTCGTGTCCATATCAGCATTTACCTTAAAGTTTTTCAGGTTTACCTCACCGTTCATTTTAGTATATTTGAAGTTTAATAAATCATTAAAAGTGGTATTGCTAAAATTCACACCTCTATCAAATTCACTATATTTGTAATTGGCTTCTCTGCTGAACAGGCTTCCTGAAAAGTTAACACGCTCATTAAATTCAGCATATTTAAAATTGGCTTCATCCTGGAAGTTTACCTGTGCAAAATTGGAGAACTGATTGAACTCAGCATACTTAAAATTAGCTTCTTCCTTCATTTGAGAACCTGAAAAGTCGACAATTCCTTCAAAATCAGAGTATTTAAAAGCAGTGGCACCTTTAAAGGTACAGTCTTTGAAAACTACATCTCCTTCAAAATCTGCATTGAAGGTATATCCAGATTTTTCATCATGGTAATAAGCTAAAACATCATCTTCAAATGTGCAATTCACAAAAGTGATATTACCTTGGATGGTATGATCAATTTCATTGCTATTCATACCAAACCAGGATTTAGAAGGCAAGTCGTTTTTCTTTTCAGGGTAAGGCGTTAAATCTACTACACCTTTAATAGTTGAATTTTCAAATACAATATCATTTCCTGCTTTGGCTAGTTGATTGATTTTATCAGCATTAATGGACTGCGCTTGTGCTGAAATCAAAAATAATGATGCGATAAACAGGCTTGTCAATAGGCTAAATTTTTTCATAATAATAAGTTTTTAGTTTTGTATAGGTAATTCTATTCAATAGATGTGCCTAAAATAAAAATAGTTGCATGGGATAGTTAAAATCTGCTCTAGAAAGTTTAAGTGCATATTTTTAATTGTCACTGAATAATAAGGAAGTTTACAAAGTGATCGATAATGAACATTGGCTGTTCGGTTTTTGGGTGTTTCGTCTTTGCCCCTCCAGATTTAGGAACAATTTTTTTCGGCAATCAGCTGTTCAAAAAAATGTCGTCCCTACAGGACTTTTGTTCTATCTTCATTAAAATCTCTACCAAAATGTCACCTCTACGATGTTCAACTTCCTCCTAAAAAGCATATAAGATTTAAAAATTTATAAAGTGTTTGTGATCATAGATTCCTATTTTATCATTTTAACTAAGTACTTTAAATCCCATGGGGATGACAATATGGTAGAAAAATATGTACAAGCTTTCTCTAAATATCAGCGGGATGACATTTTTTACTATTATTAATGCATTATTCTACCACCTCGGATAATTACGGGCCACTCTACGAGGTTTGGGGCTACTTAGCAACCATAAAAAAACCCTGTAAACAATAAGCATACAGGGTTTGAATTAATATTTAATATTATCAATCTACTCCTCAACAGGCTCTCTAAAACCTACCCAGGTAAATCTTTTAATCACATATTCCGGATTCGTTAAAGAGGCATTACCTGATGGATTACCACCTGTAACATGGAAATCAGAGAAACCAGCATTTTGGTTCACATAAATCCCACCTGTAAGATTGAAACTTACCGGTGTGCCTGCCATCGACATAGCATCCATGATATCATTTTTAGTTTTGGAATCCGTAGTGTACGCACCGCAAGAGATAGCGCCATGCTCTTCTGCTAATTCAGCAGCTAAAGCAATTGACTCATCCGTATCTTTCGTTTTAATCAATAAAACTACCGGACCAAAAAGCTCTTGGGTGAATTTATCTTTGTCTTTAGTACTCATCTCCACTACAATTGGAGTGGCAGTACGGGCATCTTTAAACATCGGGTTTTCAATACCTCTGCTTTCTAACCATACTTTACCGCCTAATCGCTTGGCTTCTTCTGTATGCGCTACGGTATCAGGGTTTTGAATGGCACCTAGTACAAAAGGACCTGCTTTAGGATTATCAACCAAGCCGGTAATATTATCTGCCAGTTTCTGAGCAAATTCATCAAAACTCACTACTCCATCTTTGGTTTTAATGCCTTTTTCCGGAATAAAAAAGTTCTGCGGACAAGTACACATTTGTCCCGAATACAAACAAACAGAAAATGCTAAATTTTGAGCTACTTTATCCAAATCATCTGCTGAATCTAAAATAATAGAGTTAACTCCTGCTTTTTCAGTGAACACAGTTTTACCCGGAAGATCTTCCAAATAGCTACCAAATGAGGAGCCTCCAGTATAGTCGATCAATTTAATGGCTGGGTGTTGCGCCAACTCTTTAGTGATCATTTTATTATAGGTGTCTGGCGCTAACTGACAAATATTTGGATCGAGTCCGTTAGCTTTTAATACCTTCTGAATTTCAGCCACTACAATCGCCATAGGTAAAATAGCCCCCGGATGTGGTTTAACGATGCAAGGATTACCGGTTACCAATGAAGCATATAATCCCGGTACGGAATTCCAGGTAGGGAAGGTACTGCACCCAATAATTAAACTGATACCTTTAGGCACTGCTCTCCAGGTTTTATTGAGCTGAATATTGAATTTACCCATAGGTTTATCCCATAATTTCTTTTCCGGAAATCTTTTGAGTTCTTCATAACCTAAGGCTAAGGCTTCCAAGGCTCTGTCTGCAGCATGTGGACCGGAAGCCTGAAATGCCATCATATAACCTTGTCCCGTGGTGTGCATAGTGGCATAAGCATTTTCGAAAAACCGCTCTTTAAAACCTTCTAAACTTTCCACTAAAATGGCAGCTCTCTCATCAATAGCTGTATTTCTCCATTGAGTCCAGGCTTTTTGGCTTTTTTCTATTAAGGTAAGCGTACTATAAGCAGGATAAGTAATGCCTAGTGGTTTCATTAGGTAAGGCGATTCTTCCTGTCCTACCCAAGCCTCTGGGTCAGTCTGCAATAAATCTTCAAACTTTTTGTTTAATCCAGCTTGAAATTTCTCTCTTCCATCCTTATCAGCATCTTCCCCATATATTTTGGGAGAAGGGTGTTCCGGATATTGCGCATAAAATGCCCTGTCGTGAATGGCATCTATCGCCTTATTTAAAGTTTCTTTGTGTTTTTTAAATAAACTCATCGATATTATTATTTATTTTTGTAAAATGTCAATGCATAAATATACATTTAAGATTTGAAGCAGGAAAATGCTTTAGGTGCAAACGTTGTATTTTCTCTTTAAAAAAGAAAAGCTATTAGTATGAAGCAAATTTTACTTATTAATTTAATATTTTTTTTCTCCTTCAACTTAATTGGTCAAATAGGTCAAACGGACGATTACGTGCCGGGATTGGTGGTAGTAAAATTTGATCAGGCTCAACAACGTGGTGGGAATGTGCCTTTCCTTAATGAAGAACTGCTCAATTCAGATGAAAGAGTGCAAAATTTAATAAAAATTGAATCTGTCCAACAAGCGCAACAAAGAGGAGGGCAGCCTGGTATTTTAAGTGGTATATATAAAATTGATTTATCTAAAGTAGGGGAGGAAGAAGCATATATCAGTTACTTGAGATCTTTTCCAAATGTGCAGTATGCAGAACCTTATCCTAATGTAAGGCCATTATTGGTTCCTAATGATCCGCAAGCGCAAATTGGAAGCGCACAAGAATATCTAGCGCAAATTAAGGCTTACCAGGCCTGGGACATTACCCAGGGAAATAATACTAAGATTATAGGCATAATAGATACAGGGGTTGATTTAGATCATGAAGATTTAGTAGGAAACCTTTATTTAAATGTTAATGATCCGATTGATGGAGTTGATAATGACGGAGATGGTTATATAGATAACTATTATGGTTGGGATTTTGCAGATGATGATAATATGCCTGAAGCAGATGGTTCCCCTCACGGAACGGGAGTTACCGGTATTGCAGCAGCAGCTACCAATAATAGTATCGGCATGGCAGGGGTTGGTTTCAATACTAAATTCATGCCCATCAAAATTTTCAGATCTAGTAACAATTTTTCCAGAAATAGCTTTGAAGCTATTATATATGCGGCAGATATGGGCTGTGATGTAATCAATTTATCTTGGGGCAATACAGGTCGTTTTTCGCAGTATGCCCAGGATATTATCAATTATGCAGTGTTGGAGAAAAATGCAGTAATTGTTGCTGCAGCAGGCAATACTAATGCAGAGCTAAATTTCTTCCCTGCTTCTTATGATAATGTACTTTCGGTAGGATATGTCAATAAAGATGATGTGAGAGATCCAAATGCTACTTACAGTGATTTTATTGATTTGGTGGCTCCGGGCGTAAGCATCAATACCACGCAAAACAACAATACCTATGCGAGAGACGGTGGTTCTTCCTATGCAGCCCCGATGGTGGCAGGAGCTGCGGCTTTAATTCGTGCTGTGCATCCTACTTGGAATGCTCAGCAGGTAATGGAGCAGATTAGAGTGAATTCTGATGATATTTATGCAATTGGAAACAATGCGGAATATTTGTTCAAATTTGGTAAAGGGAGATTAAATGTATTTAAGGCTTTGGCAAATTTCGATAAACCTGCTATTCGTATTTCAGAGGTAAATTATAGCAATGGATTAGAGCAAGCTGCCTATTTTGGTGATACTTTAAGCATTTCTTTGGATTTCACCAATTACCTTGAGTCTACTGAAAACGTGGAAATTACCCTAACCTCTGAAAGTTCTTTTGTTACTATTATGAATAATAATTTCACAATACCTTCTTTAGCTACAGGAGAAACCACCAGTAATCAGTCCTCACCCTTTGCTGTTATTTTGTCCGATGACCTGCCGGAAAATGAAGCCATCAATTTTAGAGCGCTCATGAATGGTGAGTTTTATACCGATTATCAGGCTTTTCAAATTCAATCGAGTCCTAAAATTCAGGTTTTTGACTTTAACGGTTGGCGTTTCGGACTTACAGCTACTGGAAATATAGGGAGAAGTAAGGAAAGTCCTTTTTCAAATAATAGACTAACTTATAATAATGAGCTGCTATTGGAAAATTTTGGGATTGCCTTAGCAACTGCCCAAGATAGAATAAGTGATAATTTAGTATTTGTGCCCATTGCTTTTCAATATTCAGATGATTTTATCACGCAAGAACGACTTAAAAGATATAATGATATCACCGCTGATCTAGATGTGAGAAGTGTATTTCGGGAGAAGGCTGACCTAACACCTCAATTGGGTATTAGAATTGATCAAAGGATATTGGGTTGGGATGGCAATGGCTCAGAACCCTTTATTATCTTAAAATATCAATTGATGAATAAAGGTTCTCAAAATTATGATTCAATTTATTTTCAATTTTTGGCAGACTGGGCTATTAGTGGTCAAAGTAATAATAAAATTGAATATGAGAATGATCTCAAGCTCTCCTATGCTTATAATGCAGGTGAAAATAGCTTTGCAGGTATCGCACTGCTGGGGAATTATAATTCCACTTTTTACGCCTTAGATTTCGGTGCTGATAACGGAAATACCACTGATTTAGAATCAGACACACTTACGAATAATGCAATCTGGGAAGCCATTAGTAACTCATTTGGAAAACTCTCTGCTGGAGATGCTGGGACAGGCAATAATATAGCTGGCTTACAAGGGATTAAGTTGAATAATTTTGCTGTTGGAGATCAAACGGAGCTGACTTTGGCTTTATTGCAGGCCCCTAGCTTGGAGGCACTCAAATCTTTGGTCGATCAAGCTAAATTACGAAATGATAGTGTTAAATACTATCCGCCTTTAGGCAAACAAGTTTTTATTTGTGGGAATGAATCTCCAACCGTAAATTCTGAGGGAGGAACTAGTTTCAAAGTATTTGATGGTGTAGTTTCTGAAACAATAATTTATGAAGGTAATTCCTTTAAACCCGGACTACTCAATCAGGATTCCACATTTTATTATGAAATAATTGATGCAGATGGGTTCTCAAGTATCAGAAAAAGAATGGTTTTTACCATCACCAAGTCAAAAGCCTATTTTGAATTACCTGAACAGCCCTTTTTACTTACTCCTGAGAAAAATAATTCATACAGATTTTTAGATCTTAGCGAAGATGCTGTAGCCTGGCAGTGGACTTTTGGCAATGGATATCAGTCAACCCAGAAAAACCCTAAAATTAGTTTTAATGAAGCCGGAAGCTATGAGGTTACTTTGATTGCAGAAAGCCACATAGGCTGCAAAGATACTATTACCCGGATTTTTGAAACAGCATGGAGAGGCGCTACCCCGCAAATAGCATCAGTAGAAATCTGCAAAAATTCTCAAGTGGCATTAGAAGACCCTGCTTTGCAAGAAATTGTTGTGTATACTGATGTTAATGCATCTAATGAGGTTTACAGAGGGTCATCTTTTTTAACATCGAATCTTGTAGCAGATACCGTTTATTATATCCGAAATGAATCTACACAGTTTCCTTCAGAATTAATTAAGGTAAATGTTGATTTAATTCCCTTACAATCTCTAATGACCATAAATACTAATTTGTCAACTCAAAGCAATAGTACTACAGCCACAGCTTCAAGTCTCAGCAAATATGTTGCTCAGGTAAAATGGGTTTTGGGTGATGAGGAATTAGGAACTAATGAGACTGTTGATTTTGATTTAATGGATTTACTAAATAAAGATTTAAAACTCATCGCTTATAGTCAGTCAGGATGCACCGATACACTCACTTTTAATGATGAACCAAGTCAATCACCTATTTTTGAAGATGTTTATACCTGTGCCATCCAACCTATAACTATTAAATCAGAAAACACTACATCTATCTTTTTCTTTGCTGATGAAGCTTTAAGCAACTTCTTGGGTAAAGGAGCTCAAATAATTATAGAGAATATAACGAGTGACTCAGCTATTTATGCTGTTAATGTGCAAGATATCATGCCATCGGCACCTGTTAGAGTTCCCATTTATATTAGCGAGGTAGATGCGAGTTTTACTATGAATACTGATACACTTAATTTAGCTTTTCAAAATAGTATTAATTTTGAAGGTAACTCAACCACTGTAAGCAATTGGGAGTGGAATTTTGGTGGTAGCCAAACTTTTGAGGGTAGGGTGGTAACTGCCACTTTCCAGGAACCTGGAGTGTATAATATTTCGCTTAAGGTAAAAGATTATATGGGATGTTCTGCCAGTGAGGTTCGTCAACTTGTGGTTTTCAACGATCCATTATTAGGTAATAGTGAGCAGTTAAAAAAGTACTTTTCAATTTACCCTAATCCTGCCAATCAATTTATACACCTAAAGGGAGAGGGTAATTTTAATTATGATTACCTCAAAATAATTGATACAAAGGGTAGAGAATATTATAGACAACAAAATAATAAACCAAAACAGCAGGTGGAGGTTATTTCTACTAGTGAATTAAAAAATGGACCTTATTTTCTAGTTTTAAAGAAAGGGAAAAATGAAGCTTCTTTTATGTTTGTAATAAGTAGATAAAAGCTAAAGTATTTAGATGTTTTATAGCGCTTCAATTTCTAAAACCCACGATATTAAATAATTACTTTTTATGTTGAAAAATATTTATGCCGAGCTTATTTCAATTGGAGATGAGATTTTATACGGACAAACTTTAGATACCAATTCTCATTGGATAAGCGGTGAGTTAGATAAATTAGGAATCAGAATTAAACGCAAAATAACTGTTGCCGATACAGAAGAAGCTATACTGGAAGCTTTTACTGAAGCTGAAAAGACAGCAGATATCATCCTTATCACAGGAGGCCTGGGTCCCACCAAAGATGATCTCACCAAACCTTGTCTGGCTAAATATTTCAACTCTGAAATGTATGTGAACGAGGAAATTCTGGCTGATTTAGCAGATAGATTTGCCAAAAGAGGTAGAGATTTAAATGTTTTAAATCAAGGCCAGGCTGAATTACCTGTAAAATGTAAAGTGGTCCCCAATAAATATGGAACGGCTCCAGGTATGTGGTTCGATCATAACGGAAAAATCTTTGTTTCTATGCCGGGTGTTCCTAAGGAAATGAAATATATGATGGAAGATACGGTGCTTCCGGAGCTGAAAAAGCTATATAAAGTACCATACCTTATTCATCAAATGGTAAAAACTGTGGGTATTCCGGAAAGTGTACTTGCTGAAAGATTAGAAGATTGGGAGAATAATTTGCCAAAAGAAATTAAACTGGCTTACCTACCTGGTTTAAATCAGGTTAAATTGAGGTTAACAGCTTCAGGAGAAGATAAGGCTTATTTACAGGAATTATTAAAGAGAGAGCTTGAAAGTTTATATGAACAAGTAGGTAAATATATTTATGGTACTGATGAGGGTAATCTCGCGCTGAAGGTAGGAGCGCTTTTAAAGGAGAAAGGATTAACTATTGCCTGCGCAGAAAGCTGCACTGGCGGGCATATTTCAGAAATGATTACAGCTAATTCCGGCAGTTCGGCATATTTTAGAGGAGGCATCATACCATATCATAATGAATTAAAGATTAAGGTTCTAGGAGTGAGAGAAGAAACAATTGCTCAAAACGGAGCAGTTAGCGAAGCCTGTGTAACTGAAATGGCTGAGCGGGTAAGGGAACTTTTTGGGGCTGATATTGGTGTAGCTACCAGTGGAATTGCAGGGCCAACTGGCGCCACACCGGATAAGCCTGTGGGTACCATTTGGGTGGCTTTGGCAGATGGCAAAGAAACCCAAACTAAATTGTACAATTTCCACTTTGACAGGGAGAGTAATATTGATCTTACAGCTAATTCAGTTTTAAATTTGGTTAGGCAAACTTTAAGCTCAAAATAATTGAGAAAAACACTATTAATTGTAAATTTGTACAAATAATATTTGCAATTACTCATACTTTTGCTTCATGGAATTATGTATGTAAATTGGCAAGTATTTAAGATTTAAGAAATTTTTTATATTGAATAAATAAAGGTTTTTTCATGGCAACTATAGAAATGGTAATGCCCAAAATGGGTGAAAGTATAATGGAAGCAACGGTTCTTACCTGGCTTAAAAAAGAAGGTGATACCATTGAAGCAGATGAATCTGTATTAGAAGTAGCTACTGATAAGGTGGATACTGAAGTGCCGGCTTTGGAAGGTGGTATTCTTAAAAAAATATTGGCCAAAGAAGGAGAAGTTGTAGCAGTGGGAAAGCCTGTAGCTATTATTGAAACTGAAGGAAAAGCTGAACAAAGCTCAGATGCTCCCAAAGAGGAAAAAGCAGAATCTAAAGAAGAAGTGGTGTCTACTGCTCATACCGAGAACAAAGTTAGTTCTGAGGGTAAAAATGGTAATGAAATATCAGCCCATTCGGAGTCAGGTAAATTCTATTCACCTTTGGTGCGAAATATTGCTAAAGAAGAAAATATTAGTTTGTCTGAACTTGAATCTATTGAAGGAACAGGAAAAGATAGTAGAGTTACTAAAAAAGACATACTTTCCTTCATTGAAAAGAGAGGAGATGCTCCAGCACAAAGTACTTCAACTAATGCACAAACGGGTTCCTCATCAGCTGCACAACAGCCTGCTGCTATGCCAGCTCCACAGGGAATGCCAGTAAGCATTTCGGGTGATGATGAAATCATTGAAATGGACAGAATGCGTAAAATGATTGCCGGCAGAATGCTGGATTCTAAACGTATTTCTCCACACGTAACTTCATTTGTAGAGGCAGATATGACCACTGTGGTACAATGGAGAAATAAATATAAAAATCAATTTAAAGAGCAGGAGGGTGGCAACCTTACCTTTACTCCTCTATTTATTGAGGCAGTAGCCAAAGCTATCAAGGATTATCCTATGATTAATGTGCAGGTGGATGGCGACAGAATTATTAAGAAAAAGCATATCAATATTGGTATTGCTGTAGCCTTACCTAGTGGTAACTTAATTGTTCCTGTTATCCGTGATGCGGATCAGTTAAATGTTAGAGGCTTAGCCAATAAAGTTAATGATTTAGCCAGACGTGCCAGAGATAACAAATTAAAAGCCGAAGAATTAGAAGGTGGTACTTTTACTATCTCTAATGTAGGTTCTTTTGGTAATGTGATGGGTACACCTATCATTATGCAACCTCAAGTAGGTATTTTAGCCTTAGGAGCAATAGTTAAGAAGCCTTCTGTATTGGAAACTCCACAAGGAGATGTTATTGCCATTCGTCATAAAATGTTCTTATCGCACTCTTACGATCATAGAGTGGTAGATGGCTCCTTAGGAGGGATGGTAGTGCGTAGAGTAGCAGATTACTTAGAGAAATGGGATCCTAAAAAGGAACTGTAATTTTGTAAAAATTTGATAATATTTAAAAGCGAGTTGGTAACGACTCGCTTTTTTTATTTTATTGATGTTGGGATCAGGTTTGGTACGAGCTAATAGCTCGCTAAGGCATGGGGTCCGGTCTGACTATCGTCTGACCTAGCAGGAATCTAGGTCAGTACCGCAGGTCAGACCGGCTATTTACCTAATGCTGCCTACTTATATTCCTCATACACCAATAAGGCTCGTCATTGGGAGATGTAGGAATTTTTAATATGGAATCTGGATTTCAATAGTATTTAGGACGAACTCCCTCTCCTTTGGAGAGAGCCTGCCAGCCTTTGGCTGGGTTGGGGTGAGGTTTACATAGGATCTGACAAAACAACACTCAAAACTTAATCTTAACCTCACTAATCCCAGAAATTAACCCCTCTTTATCAAAGAATGGTATGTAGCTATTTGCAGGTATTGTGTGTTAATAGCAAGGGGGTTCCGGATATTTCCCTCGTGCCTCGTGAAATTCCGGAATGACGAGTTGTTTATTGTGATTGTAGATAAATGGTTCGGTCTGTATCGTCTGACTTAAGCAGGATACCAGCTCAGACCGTTCTTCTAATTTTTTCGCGTTTTCACGGATAAACTAAATTTTTCAACAGAGCCTTAAGTAAATGAAGATTTTGAACTAGTTTTCATTAAATTTATAAATTATTTAAATCAACCTATGGAAAAAGAATCGGCCGCATTTGAAAATAACCATATTAATACTGCAGAAATAGCTGCTTTTGAGGGACTGCCTACTGAACCCATAGCTAAGAGTTATTGGTATGTGATCTTAATTCAAAGTCTCATCATTAGTTCAATATTTATAATAGCCTGGGGTGCTTTATATTATATCAAAGAGGATTTCGCCATCCCTATAGGCCTTATTGTTTTAGGTAGTTTATTAATTTTAAACACCACCTTTTTAATCATAGCCTATGTGGTTTTTCCTACCAGAAGATATTTATTGAGAAAACATGATATTTCTTATGAAAGTGGTAGAATATTTTACGGTATGACCACCGTACCCCTTAATAGAATACAGCATGTGAGTTTGGGTCAGGGACCTTTAGAAAAATTATATGGTTTGGCTCATCTTAAAATATATACTGCTGGAGGGTCGCAAGCTGATCTCACACTTCCTGGTCTTCAAAAATCTAAAGCAGAAGAATTGAAAGAGCATTTACTTTACCAAATGAAAAACCTTGAAAATACACAACAAGATGGCAGAAGTGAATTGGAATAAACCTCAAATGCTTTCTTCTTATGCTATTTTCAGCAGTGCCCTTTTATTTATGAAATGGGTGTTTAGGTTTAGTTGGTTTCTCCTAATTCCTCTTTTTTTAAATTTCTCCTGGGAAGGTTTTAAAACTGCAGGCCTTAGTTTTTTAGTGCTTTTAGTGGTAGCAGCAGTATTTGGTGGTATTTATTTCTATTTTTTCAAATTTTGGCTAGATGATAAAGAATTAGTAGTTGAACAATGGTTCTTTCGATTAAAACGCACTAGTTTACCTTACGACAGGATACAATCTGTAGCACTTGAACAAAGCTTTTGGCAGCAGATCATGGATGTTTATCAGGTGAAAATTGACACTGCAGGGAGTAAGCAGGAGGAAGTTATACTGCATGCTTTAGATCTTGAGGAGGCTAATTCATTTAAGAATGAATTACAATCCAGAACGCAGGCAGATATCATAGTTCCAAATAATTCAGATGCTGGAGATGAAAAAACAGGTGGTGAAAATAAAGGTAAAACTTTAGTGGAAATAGGATTTGGAAAGCTCTTCTTGCTTGGAATAAGCGAAAATCATTTGCGCTCCTCACTCTATATTTTTGTTTTCATGAGCTATCTTTATCAGTATAAAAACTACTTTGGACTGGAGAGAATGGCTCAGCAGCAATTAAATGAAGCCGCTTTTGATTTCAAATCGCTAAGCTTATGGATCAATATTATTGGTCTGTTTATAGTTATCAGTCTAGTGCTTTCCTTGGTAAAAACCATCTTCAAATATTGGAACTTCAAATTCAAAGATTTTGGGAAATATTATGTTGCCTCTTTTGGCCTATTTAAAACAAGTGAAACACATCTTAAACATAAGAGGATTCAAAAAGTATCATTGATTCAAAATCCATTTCAAAGGATTTTCAATTTTTGGGAACTTCATCTTACTCAAGTGGGGGCTAATGATGCACAGCAGCAAAATAAAATGAAAATTCTTGGAGTTTCTGTTGATTTAAGTCGGGAATGGCTGCAAAATTATACAGAACAGAGGGGAGGAGATCTCGCTCAAAAAGTGAATATACACCCTATGCGGAGAAGATATATTTGGAGCAGGTTAAGTTTATTGATTTTAATTGCATTAGGAATTGCTCTTTATTTTCAATCAGCAATTTTTAATTGGCCAGTATTGATTCTAATGTTAATCTTGAGTTATCTACATTTCAGAAGCATAAAATTGTACCAGGTTAATCTATTCACACACGGCTTAGAGAAGAGATCAGCTTTTTTTGAATTTGAGCGAAACTTTATCAGATTTGAGAAAATTCAGGGAGTGAATTATAGTATTGGACCAATTTCCAGATTATTCGGATTTGTAAACTTGAATATTCAAACGGCTGGGGGTTCGCTATCTATTCCTTATTTACCGAAAAAAGAAGCTAAATCTTTAAGAGACTATTTGCTTTATAAGGTAGAGAGCCAAAATAAGGCTTGGATGTAAGGCAATTGAATTAGCCAATTGTATCAAATTTTTTAATGAAATACTATATCTTCTCATGTTGAAATTAAATTTCTAAATTGATGGTTTCTATTCACCGAAGCAAAGACTGTATTAGTCGTAAAATATTTAAATATTTAGGGAAATAGTAAAACTATATTTATATTCGATTATTATTTTAATGGTTTAACCAACTAATAAGCTTATTTAATTAAGTAGATCATCATGTCAAAACGCAGACTGAAATTATATATATTAATTCCTGCTATACCTATTTTAATTTTAGTTGGATTAAGTGCTGTTCTATATTTCAGTCAGGATAGTATTGTACAAAAATCAATTAATTCTATAAATGAAACTTTTAAGGGTGAATTAGAAATTACAGATTCTCATATAGCTCCTTTTGCCAATTTCCCATATATTTCTATTGATCTGGAAGGCGTTAGATTTTATGAGAATAAAAATAAAGATACCAAACCACTATACGAAGCTGAAGATTTGTATTTAGGATTTGATCTTTTTGAATTATTAACCGGCCAATTTCAAATTAAAACCATTAAAATAAGTGAAGGTCACTTAGACATCATTAAAAGCGAAAATGGGGATATCAATTTATTGTTGGCTAAAAACATAAAGTCAGAACTTAGTGATGAATCTGATAATGAAGAATTTCACTTTGACTTAAAGCAGTTAACTATTAGTAAATTTGATATCATTTATAAAGATTTAAGCTCCAAAAGAGACATTGTTTCTCATATTATTGAACTAAAGACCTCCTTTGAATTATCGAAGGAACATATTTATACAAATGTTTTCTCAGATATGATTTTCGATTTAGATGTTGATGGTGAGCATACCTATTTTGCGGATAAACCTGTAATTCTGGATATGGAGCTCGATTTTAATAGATTAGAAAAACTATTAACAATTGTTCCAAGCAAATTAAAATTAGTAGATGCTAATTTTGCAATAGACGGCACTATTGATCTGGATGATGATTTTAATGCTGATCTTAAATTTAGCGGAGAAAAACCAGATTTTAGTGTATTTACAGCCTTTGCTCCCAATGATGTAGCAAAGGCACTCAAAGCATACGAAAATAAAGGGGATATATATTTCACAGGCTCTATTAAGGGAAAAGCTGCTAATGGGCATATGCCTGCTATTAATGTTGATTTTGGGTGTGAAAATGCATATTTCCTCAACACCAGTGTCAATAAAAAAATAGATGAGTTAAGCTTTTCAGGTTCTTTCACTAACGGAGAGGATAAAAGTATTGAAACAATGATGCTAACCTTGCAGAATTTTTACGCAATTCCTGAAGAGGGTATTTTTCAAGGTACTTTAGTGGTTCGTAATTTTAAAGATCCTTATATAAAGGTGGATTTGAATGCAGATGTTCACTTAGAATTTTTAGGTCAATTTTTTAATATTGAGGGATTACAAAGACTTAAAGGACAAGTGATATTTGATATGGATTTCGATGAGCTGATAGATATGAACGTGCCTTCTAATAACCTGGCTAAGTTAAAGGAAGGAATTGATTCTGAATTAACCATCAAAGATTTGAGTTTTTTAGTTCCGGGTTTTAAAAGTCCAATCAATAATGCTAATGGACATGCAATAATGCGAAATGGTGTAATCACTCTTGATTCACTAAGCTTTGATATTGCAGATTCTGATTTTAGAGTAGATGGTAGTCTGAGCGATTTCCCTGCAGTTTTCCATGGTATAAACAAACCTATAATGGCTGCTTTAAATATTAATTCTAATGCCATTAATTTCAAAGATTTAATCCCTGTA
>JBBSPJ010000052.1:0-16660 GCA_038258905.1 Cytophagales bacterium | reverse complement strand
CACAGGATACCTCATATGTGATGCTTCATAATGTGCTGAACGTTTGAAAATCCAGTCGAGCTGCGCATAATTACTTTGTGCGAAAGTAGAATCTTGTTCCTTTAACTCAAAAAATGCTTCTTGTTGTTCATTTGAAAAATTGGCAAGGATTCTTTTGGCTTTTTCTTCAAAAACGTAATCTGAAAAGCCTTCTTTCTGTTGTAAAATAGAATCGAAGAAGTTCCAGTTAAAAAATGAATCCTGGGCTTCCGGCTCTAACACCTCCACTAAATATCGCTTTGCTAACTGATTTGAAGGTATTATAAAATCTCCGGCTCTCATCTGTACTTCTTTTTCTTGAGCCTCAACGCTGGTATTATAATGCAGATAATGGCCTTCATAAGCATTTTTTACCGTATTAAAGTCTTCTATTCGATATGATTCAACAGTGAAAGTGCTATCACTTTGTATTATTTGCATTTCAACTCCATTTGCTCTCAAACGATCGATCACTTGGTACCAGGCCTGGGAAATTAAATAGTAATCAGGCACTTTTACTTTTTTCTTTACCACATATTCATTGTAAAAAGGCACCTCTTTTTCCATAGGTTTATCTCTGTGGTATTTTAATAATGGTTGTCCGGTTAAATCACTCTCAGGGTAGGAGGTTTCGTAGGCTAAAAGCGTTATCATTTTAAAAGCATCTTTATTATTTTCCCATAATATAGGCAAGCTGTCTGCTTCTAATAATCTTGATAAAGCAGTTTCCCTTTTTGCTTTAATGGTATCTCTTTCTTCAGCGGCTAATTGAGCCATACTTAAAAGAAAATCATAATTAGTTTTTACCCTTTGCTCATATGGTTTCCACATATGGCTTTCTGTCATAAAACCGATAGTGTTAAAGAGGGTGGTATATCCACTTGTATAACGTGCGGCATCCCAAAACTGTGTCCAGCCTTCTTCCGGAGATCTGCCATGCACGTTTACATAAGGCACCGGCTCATGATTGAGAGCTTCCAGTTTTTGAAAGACTTTTGACTCAAACTCCTTTTCAAGATAGTTTCCCAATTCACCACCTAATTTATTATGCTGAGTGCTTAAAATAGTGAGTACATGCTGGTGGTCGGAGCCATTGGTTACGTGGGTATCTACAAAAACATCTGGCTTTAGGGATTGGAATATTTCCACAAATGCAAAGGCATTTTTAGAATCCATTTTAATGAAATCCCTGTTAAGATCATAATTTTGGGCATTGCCCCTGAAACCATAAGATTCCGGACCATTCTGATTCACGCGCCAAACACTGTTTCTATTCAGGGCACCACCAATATTATAAAAAGGGATAACGGCTATCACTACATCGTTCAGAAAGGGATGCTTTTCCATGTTTTGAGCTAAATCACGAAGGAGCATCATGGAGGCGTCTATGCCATCAGACTCGCCTGCATGAATACCATTGTTGATTAAGAAAACCGTTTTCTCCCCGTTTTTAATAGCAGAGAGATTGAAGTCTTTATCTTTATTGAGTATTACCAGGTGAAGGGGTTCGCCACTATCGGTTAAGCCTTTTTCCTGCATTTCTATTTCAGGAAAGGATTCTGCCAGGCTTTTATAATAGGCTATTCCTTCCTGATAAGTAGCTGTTTCAGTACCGTCAGATTTTTCGAAAGGAGTGATAAATTCCTGTGCCTTGAGGCTGGAAACCAATAGGAATGTAAAGAGTGATAGAAAAAGCAGTTTCATTAGTGATTGATTTTTTTAATGAATAGGCAAATTACAAAAGTTATTGGAAATTGGTGTTTGGAAAGGCAAGGAGAATTTATTTGGTATTAGATGATTGACTCAGCTTACAAGGAAATAATTTTAAAAAAACTTTCAATAATTATTGAAAGTTTAAAAACATTGCTTATGTTTGTGTCAATGGAATATACAGAAGGAAAAAATAAGTTTATACAATCATGGGGTACTTTGGGTACCAGCTGGGGCATCAATAAAGCAATGGCTCAAATTCATGCCTTATTATTATTGTCACCAGAGGCTTTATCTACAGAAGATATCATGGAAGAACTTCAAATTTCCAGAGGCAATGCCAATATGAATATCCGTGGTTTAATTGATTGGGGAATTGTTGAGAAGGAATATAAGCCGGGAGAGCGGAAGGAGTTTTTCAAAACAGGTAAAGACATATGGGAATTAGCCAGGCAAGTATCTAAAGAGCGTAGAAAAAGAGAAATTGAGCCTATCTTAAAAGTGTTAGATCAGGTGCAGAAAGTAGAAGGCAAAGAAGATGCTAAGCTAAAAGAATTTAAAAATGTTACCGGAGATTTAAGAAGCTTCACTTATAAAGTAGATGGAATGATCGATAAATTTTCTAAGTCTGACCAGAATTGGTTCTATAAATTACTGATGAAATTATAGAGCTATTTTTTTGAAATAAACTTTCACAATATATTGAAAATTAAATAACTATTGAATATTAACTTTAAACACTAGAAATCATGAAATAGCCATACACGGCCGCATACCAACCGAGCATGAATATTAGAAGCAAAGTGCTGGTTTTAAGGTTTACGGATGTCTGAGCTATTCCATGTGACAAATAAAAAACAATTATATACACATGAATTACAATATCCTAAGTTACCTGATTTACATCCCAGTTACCATTCTTTTAACAGTTTGGGTGGCACGCACATTATTCAAAAGCGGAAGAATTTTTTTGGTAGAAATCTTTCATGGAGATGAAGCCCTTGCTGATAGCGTTAATAAACTTTTAGTAGTTGGCTTCTATCTTATTAATGTGGGTTATGCCATTTATACCCTCCAAATTATAGGTGAAATTGAAACAGTACAGGTTTTAATGGAAAAATTAAGCAAAAAGCTCGGGTCCATTATATTAATACTTGGCGCCATGCATTTCTTCAATTTATTGGTGTTTTTTAAATTACGCAGTAAAGCGAAGCAAGAGCTTAAATTTGCAGAAAAATGAGCAGGTTTAACTACTATCTCCAAGTCACTTTATTAATAATTACTGCTGTTTTCGCAATATTGTCATTATTAAAAAAAGACTTTTTACTATTCGTTGTGAGTTTACAATTTTTAGTAGGTGTTTTACAAATTCTTGTGGCGATTGTATTGCTCTTAAATAAAAGAACAAGATCTCAAGGGCTTATTTTACACTTGATTTTATCCTGCTTATTGATTGTATTCCTAATTGCTTTTGGGCCAAAATTATGGCTCTTAACCTTTACACTACCATGGCTTTTGGCCATCAATTTTTGCAGAATATCTTATCAATTATATATTAAAAATTTAGGGACATGAAAAAAATAGTTATTGCAGGCGGAACAGGTTACCTAGGCACCTGCCTCATTCAACATTTCACTCAATTGAATTACCAAATAATAGTGCTATCTCGTAAGCACCATGTTAATACAAAGAATGTGTTTTATGTGAAATGGGATGCCAAAAGCATAGGCTCATGGAAAGAGGAATTAGAATGTGCTGAAGCGATTATTAACTTAACAGGCAAGTCAGTGGACTGTAGATACACTGAAAAGAATAAGCAGCTGATTTATGACAGTAGATTAAATGCTACTAATATCTTGGGTAAAGCCATTCAGCAATTACAAAACCCTCCTAAAGTTTGGATCAATTCTGCTTCTGCCACCATTTACCGACATTCCTTAGATAAGGAAATGGATGAAACAACAGGCGAATATGGAGAAGGCTTTTCTGTTGATGTTTGCAAAAAATGGGAGCAAAGTTTCAATCAATTTGAATTAACACCTACACGAAAAGTGCTCTTAAGAATTGCTATAGTTATGGGTAAAAATGGCGGGGCATTTCAACCCTTATCAAGGTTGGCAAAACTAGGCCTGGGAGGTAAACAAGGTTCAGGCAAGCAATATGTCAGCTGGCTCCATGAGGTTGATTTTTGTAAAATTATAGATTTCAGCATCAATAATACAGCTATTGAGGGCACTTACAATGCGGCTGCTCCCAACCCCGTGACAAATAAAACCATGATGAAACAACTGAGAGAAGCATATAAAATGCCATTTGGTATCCCGACTCCTAAGTTTCTATTAAAAATAGGCGCTTTCTTTATCCGAACAGAACCTGAATTGGTGCTAAAAAGCAGAAGAGTTGTACCAAAAAAGCTATTGGATATAAATTTTCAGTTTCAGTATAATGAATTGGAGGCTGCATTCTCAGATATAGTATTAAGCTCAGATTGAGAATATTGGAATAAAACTATGTTTGCAAAAGCAGATCAGCAAGCAATGAGGATAGCTTAAACTGATGAATGGCAATCATGGTTTCTGCAGTTTTAAAAATAAAAATTGTACTATTTTACCCCATCTTTTGAATTCTCACTGAATAATTTTCCAATACATTTATAATTGATAAGATGTATAAATGCCAAAATTATACGCGAATGGCTTAATTGTACTAAGTTTAATACTAGGTGTGTGAAAATTAAATAGAATCTGAATGTTAAAAAGAGAAATTGCAATAATCGGACTCCTTCTTCTAATTATTTTATCTAGTGCTAGAGGGCAGGATTTACCAAAAATACTTCAAAAAAGTTCCACACATTACCTTCCTGACTACTCCTATGCGGGATATCAATTCGGAGAGAAGAAACCTTCAGCTAATAATGGGATAATTTTAAATGCACTGGATTATGGTGTTATTCCTGATGATGGACTTGATGATACCAAGTCAATGCAAAAAGTATTGCAGGAGGCTCAAGAAGTAAGTGGTTCGGTGACAGTTCAATTACCTGAAGGTAGAATAATATTAAGTGATATTCTATATATACAGAGGAGTAACATAGTTTTAAGAGGTGCAGGAAGTGGCGAAAATGGGACTGAGATATATTGCCCCCGTCCCATGCGTTTATTTCCAGATCCGGAGCCATTATCTGAATTAAGAGAATATTTGATAGAACTAGATAAGAGGCAGAAAGAACCGGCAAATAATATAGATCTACCTTTTTCTCAGTATGCCTGGGCAGGAGGCATTATATGGGTTAAATACCCCGATATAAGAGTTAAAGAATATCTGGATAAATATGATGAACCTGCTACAGTACTTGCCACTATTTTAAAAGGGGAGCAAGGCGGAAAAATATTACAGGTAAATAACACTTCTAAAATTAAGGAAGGAGATATAGTGCAGATTGAATGGTATAATAAAGACGGAGAGGATGGCTCTTTACTGGATGCATTATACGGAAATTACGATTTAAAAATTGGTTCCCATCATTGGAATTATCCAAACCACGCACTGGTAAGACAGAGGTCTTTAATTACAAAAGTTTCAGGAAATATTGTCACTATTAAGGATCCCCTCCTTTTAGATATAATTATGGAATGGAAACCTACAATGGTAGAATGGAAGCATTTAGAAGAAGTAGGATTAGAGCATTTTAAAATTACGTTTCCAAACTCTCCTACAGTAGCCCACCACGTAGAAGATGGCTATAATGGAATTTACCTTACCAGACTTTTTAATGGATGGGTGAAGGATATTAAAATTGAGAACTCAGACAGTGGGATTTTAACTGAAGAAGTCTCCAATATTACCATTGAAGATATTGAAACCTCCGGGGAAAAATTAGCGCATTATTCCGTAGCAATGAGTGGCGTTCACAATGTACTAGTCAAAAATTTAACTGTAAAAAATAAAGTTCGGCATCCGCTTAGCTTTAATACATATTCAACTAAAAGCGTATACCTGAACTGTAAAATAGAGGAAGAACCAATTCTGGATCAGCATTCAGGGGTAAATCATCAAAATCTTTTCGATAATATAGAAGTTTCAATTGCCTTAAATGGAAAAGATAACTATCCCTTATTTGCAGGTGGAGGCGCTGGATATTGGAAGCCATCTCATGGTGCTTTTACCACTCTTTGGAACATTAAAGTGCATTTTAAAGATGGCTTCAATCGAACTGCACCTGTTGTACTGGACGGAATGGAGGATGGTCCCAAGGCGCGTTTAGTAGGGATACATGCAAATAAGCCAATCCGGGTAGAGTATTTCCCTGATGCTTACCAGGAGAAAATTAATGAAGAGATGGATCATATTCCTTCACTTTATGAATATCAACTTAAAAAAAGACTAAATTATTGAAAGATTTTTGATAAACATACTAATTTTAAGAAGAATAATAATTTGTAAAATGCCCGAAAAAATAATAATTCATTTAACTAAACTGTTGTTAATAGTAATTTTATTATTTTTTTCCTGGCCAAATTTAAAGGCTCAGGAAAATTATTATTTCAGGCACCTTTCTACAGGAGATGGTTTATCGCAAAGTTCAGTCATATCTATCGCACAGGATCATAATGGATTACTATGGTTTGCAACAAGAGATGGCTTTAATTCTTATGATGGAAATGAGTTTTCAGTGTATAGAAATAACCCTGCAGACTCAAACACAATTAGCAACAATGATGTATTAAAGATATTAATAGATTCGGCTGGTAATATATGGGCTGGCACATACAATGGTTTAAATAAATTTGATTATGAAACTGGTGTTTTTCATCGGTATTACAACGATAAGGGGGATAAGAATTCGCTATCCAATAACATAATATGGAGCCTCTGCGAAACTATAAATGGTGATTTATGGATAGGTACTTCTGACGGCCTAAATGTACTGAGGGATGGTGTTTTTCATCGAGTATATCATGATCCTGCAACTAGTGCCAGTTTGAGTAATAATTATATTCTTGATATTTTTCAAGATAGTAGAGGGCAAATTTGGGTAGGTACTACCAATGGACTCAATCAACTCCTATCTTCCTCTAACAATCAATTTGAGTTTAAACGATACCTATTTAGCGACAATAAAAACCAAAAAACAAACAGTAATTTTTGTCAGGCAATAGCCGAAGACTCAATGGGTAATTTGTGGGTTGGAACTAAAGCGGGTATTTATAAACGCAATGCTAAGAACCAAACTTGGATTAATTATAAAAACCAACAGAATGACCCAGGCAGTTTAAGTAATGACGATGTAAGATCATTATCTTTTGACAAGGATAATACGCTTTGGACGGGCACTTATAATGGATTAAATAAGATGGTTGGTTCTGATAAATTTATTCAAATTTATAGTGATCCTAGTAATTTAAGAAGTTTAACAAAAAACACTATAAAAACCACATTTGTGGATAACAACGGTTCCTTATGGATAGGTATTTATTACGGAGGAGTAAATATGTTAAATCCCGCAAATAGTAATTTTGTAAACTATAAGCAGATGCCGGATGGACAAGGGTTGAATTATGATGTTATAAGCAGTATTGTTGAAGATAAAAATGGGAATGTTTATATAGGTACGGAAGGTGGCGGAATTAATATACTTAACCCAAAAACACAAACTATTGAAAATAACGAAATTAATTTTGGAGATAATTCAAGTTATAATATAAAGTCCCTATATCTAACACAGAATAGGTTCTTGTGGATAGGCACTTATGGTACAGGGTTGTATATTTATGATATTACCACTCATGAATTAGTAGCAAATTACAATAAAGATACTGGCCTCACCCACAACAGCATTTACAGCATTTTACAGGAAAACGATTCCTTATATTGGATAGGGACTTTTGGAGGAGGCTTGAACCTTTTAAATACAAGAGCAAATTCAAGTACTGAAATAGTCCATCAAAGCACAATTAGTCATAGCCTTAGCAATAATCAGATACGGTCTTTAAAAAAAGATAGTAAAGGAAATCTTTGGGTAGCTACTCAGTACGGATTGAATAAGTTAAGTGCTGAAAATTTAAAAAATGAAAACTATTATTTCGACCATTTTTTCTATGATGAAACCAAAGAATCAGGTGAGGATATATTGGTAATTTATGAAGACAGTAAAAAACAAATATGGGTGAGCGCATACGGGTCGGGATTAAACCTATATAATCCCGGAAATAATTCATTTACTTCCCACCAGAAATATATTCAAGAAGAAGGGCAGAGCAATATCATTCATGGGATTTTAGAAGATTCAGAAGGATTCTTGTGGTTGAGCTCTAACCAGGGAATTATAAAATATACGCCATTCAACTTAAATCATCTGATTTATAACGAGTCTGATGGCTTAGCTTCGAATGAATTTAACAATAATGCAAGCTATAAATCTAATTCAGGTAGAATGTATTTTGGAGGCCCTCAAGGTTTAACCTCTTTTCACCCGAGCCAAATTAGTGCCAACTTATATGCCCCTCCTACCATTATAACAGACATCAAACTATTTAATCAAAGTATAAAAATAAACGATAATACCAATATTTTAGATAAGGCAATAACTAATACAGAACGAATAACGCTAGATTATGATCAAACTATTTTCACTATCGACTATGCAATACCCAATTTTATAAACCCTGCAAAAAATCAGTACTCCTATCGTTTAAGAGGATTAGAAGATAACTGGAATACCACCTCCAAAAATACAGCAACCTACACATTTCAAAAGCCGGGAACCTATACGTTTGAAGTGAAAGGAGCCAATAATGATGGAGTTTGGAGTGACGAAATTACTAGTTTGAAAATTACTGTTCTCCCAGCACCATGGAGAACCTGGTGGGCCTTTTTATTTTACTTCCTAATTACTTTATCGGCTGTTTATGCCTTAAGCACTATCATAATTTCTCGCTCAAAGTTAAGGCATGAATTGGAAATGGAGCATATTGAAAATGAACGGCAAAAGTCCGTAAATAAATTAAAACTAAGGTTTTTTACTAATATTTCTCATGAATTTCGGACTCCCCTAACCCTCATTTTAGGGCCTTTGGAGCAAATATTAGAAGATTATAAAGGAAGTAATAAAACTTTTAAACAACTAAAAGTAGTAGAAAAAAATGCTATAAGACTATTAAAATTGATCAACCAGCTTTTAGACTTTAGGAAATTTGAAAATAAACATGAAAAACTAAAGGCTGCCGAAGGTAATATTGTAAAGTTCGTAGAGGAGATCTTTCTCTCGTTCAAGCAATATGCAAAGCTGCATAACCTTGAATACACCTTTAAGAAATCAGAAGATAAAATTTCTTTGTGGTACGACAGGGATAAAATGGAGCGGGTTTTTTATAATTTGATCTCAAATGCATTTAAGTATACCCCAAAGGGAGGAAATATTGAAATCAATGTATGGAAAGATGATGAATCATTTCACTGTGAAGTTAAAGACACAGGCGTTGGACTTGAGCGTGAACATCTTGATAGTATTTTTGATAGGTTTTACGAAGTAGAGAATGTTGAAAGTGCTCATAAGCACCAGAAAGGGACTGGAATAGGTTTAGCTATAGCTAAAGGAGTAGTTAAAATGCATTCAGGATCCATTATGGTAGAGAGCACTAAAAATGTGGGAACAAGCTTTAAAGTAAGTATCCCTCTAGGTAATACACATCTTTCAGAGAATCAAATTATTCAAGATTTTAAAGATAGCGAAGATGTAACAAATTATTTGGCTGAAAATATTGAGCCTATTGATTCTTTTTTTGAAGATATTGAGAGCCAATCAATTGATTTAGATATTTCTCAAGGTAACGAGCCAGTGATTTTAGTAGTAGAAGATAATGCTTCAGTTCGTAAATTTATAGCTGATATTTTTATTGGTGATTATAAAATAATAGAAGCCCACAATGGTTTGGCTGGACTAAAAATAGCGCAGCAAAATTTGCCCGACCTGATAATTAGTGATGTAATGATGCCTGAAATGGATGGTATTGAATTTTGTGCAAGAATTAAATCAAACGTAAAAACCAGTCACATTCCGTTTATACTTTTAACTGCACGAACCTCCCTTATTTTTAAATTTGAAGGGCTGGAATCAGGTGCTGATGAATACATAAGTAAGCCATTTAATGTTAAAGAGCTGAGCTTAAAAGTAAGAAACCTGATAAAGACTTTTAGTAAAATTAGAGAAAAGTTTGCAGAAGCATCTATAATAAAACCAAGTGAGATAACGGTATCATCATTAGATGAAGAGCTACTAAAAAATGCTATTAAAATTGTAGATGAAAATATTTCAAATGAATTTTTGGATGTGCCTCTTTTTGCTTCAGAATTGGGAGTAAGCCGCACCGTACTTTTTGCAAAGATAAAAGCGTGGACCAATATGACCCCTAGCGCTTTTATACAATCTATGCGAATGAAGAGAGCAGCTCAGCTGCTAGAGCAAGATAAAATCACTGTTTCTCAAATATGTTTTAAGGTGGGCTATAAAGATCCCAAGTACTTTAGCAAAGCATTTACCAAACATCATGGTATGTCCCCAACTGGTTATGCTAAAAAGTTCACATCAGCCGGGTAATACACTGAATAAACGTGCTTGATTGGTTTCTGATATAAAGTAGGACTTTATCACCCCTATTTTAGGACTTATTTTAATTTTTGTAAAACTATAATTGTGTTTACAATGATGTTATGCGAACAGAAAATAAAAAATCAATTTATAGGCGTTGGCTTCAAATCAGCCTGCAGGCATTTATAATAGCAATGATTCTGCTAATGATTTATCTTTTTTAAATTAAAAAAATAACGGCATGAAAACAAAACTAACCAAACTTAATATTATGCTTATTTTAATAAGTATAATCAGTATTTCTTTGGCGCAGGCTCAAGAAAAATTATTAAAAGGAAAGGTTACTTCTCTTGAAAATGGTAAAGAAGAACCCTTACCGGGAGCTACTGTACTTATAGAAGGAAGTAGCAAAGGTACTACCGCTGATATTGATGGTAATTTTTCAATAGAGGCTTCAGGAGATGATGTATTAGTAGTATCTTTTATTGGATATAAGACCATAAAGGTTCCTGTTGCTAACCGAAGTGCTATAGAAATTTCTATGGTAACTGATATTTCTGCACTTAGTGAAGTGGTAGTAGTAGGGTATGGAGCTGTTAAGAAAAGTGATTTAACAGGCTCCGTAGCTTCGGTAAGTAGTGAGGAATTAACAGCCTATCCAGCACTATCTGCCACACAGGCATTACAAGGTCGCGCGGCGGGTGTTCAGGTGCAATCCAATAATGGTGGCGAGCCAGGTGCCAATTTTAATATTAAAATAAGAGGAGGTACGTCTATTAATGCAAACAGCGATCCCATAGTAGTGGTAGATGGGTTCGTAGGAGCAGAAATGCCCCCTCCTGAGGATATCGCTTCCATGGAAGTATTAAAAGATGCTTCTGCTACAGCTATATATGGATCCAGAGGAGCAAATGGGGTAATTATGGTAACTACCAAAAGAGGAAAAAGTGGAGGAACCCGTGTAGAATTTAACAGTTCCTATTCGTACCAAGAAGCCTCGAACCAAATTGATTTACTGGATGGTGAGGAATTTGCAAATTACAGAAAAGAATTCGGTAATTACGAGTTTCAGGGGAGTAATACCAATTGGCAAGATATTGTTTTCAGACCAGGGTATATCGCTAATAACCAAGTGTCAGTATCGGGAGGAAATGAAACAACTCGCTTTTATTTATCAGGCACTTACTTTGACCAGGAAGGAATTCTAGTAGGCTCTGATTATCAAAGATATTCACTTAATAGTAATGTGGATATTGAAGTAAATGACAGAGTGAAAATTGGGTTCAATTTATATGGAAGAAGAAGCGAGTCCAATGGTGTGAAAACTCAAGAAGGCTCTGGCGGTACCGGACAAGCTGGGGTTATAGGTTCCGCATTAAGGTTTAATCCAGATGTAGGCATTTACAATGACGATGGATCATTTAAAAGAGCTGTTGTTGGAGGAGGAGAGCTTGATAATCCTTTTGCCATAGCAGATCAATATCAACGTGAAAGAGTAACTGACAGATTTCAGTCCAATATTTATGCTGACATTAAAATTTTAGATTGGCTCAGCTTTAAGTCAACCTTGGGTGTTGGAAATACTAATTGGAGAGATGGCGAATTTTATCCTACTACCTTAATTTTTGGAGAAGGTGTTGATGGAGTAGCTGGAATAGAGGCCAGAAAGCAGTTTTCTTTACTTTCTGAGAATTACTTTACTATAGACAAAAAAATAGGAGTTCATAAGTTTTCATGGGTCAATGGGTATTCCTTCCAGAAAAATACTTCTGAAGCCTGGGAAACTGTAAATAGTGGATTTATTTCTAATTCTGGGTCCTTTTGGGCGCTTAATCAGGGGAGTAATCCTGGAACACCATTCTCAGGTTATTCTCAAACTATCATCAGGTCATTTTATTCCAGATTGAATTATTCATTATTAGATAAGTATAATTTTACTTTCACAGGAAGGCAAGATGGTGCATCCAACTTTGCTGCAAATAAAAAATGGGCCTTCTTTCCATCTGGTGCATTTGGATGGAATATCATAGAAGAGTCATTCATGGCTCCTTTAAGCAATGTATTTAGTGAGATGAAATTAAGAGCTAGTTTTGGATATGTAGGTAATCAGGCAATATCCGCTTATCAATCTTTAGCGCTCTTAAGACCTACCTATTCAATAGTAAATGGAGATAATGCCTTAAGAGTAGGAGAGCTTGCAAATAATGACCTTTCCTGGGAAACCACTCAACAACTAGATATTGGACTGGATGTAGGAATTTTAAAAGGCAGAGTCTTTTTAACAGCTGATTACTACGAAAAAGTAACGAATGATTTACTTTTTAGAAGGCCTTTGCCTAGTTATGTTGGTGTTCCTACACAGTTACAAAATATAGGCAGCGTGAGTAATAAAGGCTACGAATTAACACTAAACACAAAAAATCTGGTGGGTGATGTTCAGTGGTCATCTAATTTGATATTTGCTTCGAACAGGAACAAAGTACTCACCTTACCCGATTCTGTGGAATTTTATGGTAACGGTCCAGGGCACTTAGTGCTCGATACAGATAACCAGTTATTACTGGAAGGGCAGCCAATAGGTGTATTCTATGGATATGAATATGATGGTATTTATCAAACAGGAGACACCTTTATCCCTGGAACTGGATTCGAACAAATAGCAGGCGGGGAAAGGTTTAAAGATGTCTCTGGACCAAATGGAGAGCCAGATGGTGTTCTAAATGGATTTGATAGGACTATTATAGGTGATCCTAACCCTGATTTTACTTGGTCGCTTAATAACACAGTCACTTATAAAAACTTTGATTTAAACTTATTCATTATGGGAGTACATGGCAACGATATGCTTAGTTATACCCTTATGGAATTAGAAACTTTCTCGGGCAAAGGAAATGTAACCACTACTGCTTTGGAGAGATGGACCCCTGAAAATCCTAATACTAATATTCCAAGAGCCAATGCTGGCAGGTCTTTTAGGGTTTCCGATAAGTTTATTTACGATGGTAGTTTTATAAGAGTTAAAAATATTGTGTTGGGTTACACATTTCCTAAATCAGTATTAGAGCGAATCAAAGTAAACAAAATAAGGGTTTATGCCAGTGCTCAAAACCTATTTACATTTACAAAATATCCAGGACTAGATCCTGAAGTGGGTTATGAAAATAGCGGTAGTGCGGCAGATGGAAATAGGAAAATCGGACTTGATTATGCCAGCTATCCCAACGTTAAGTCTTACACATTTGGTATTAATATTGGCTTTTAAATAAAAGAAATATGAAAAAATCAGTTATAAAATTAGCAGTTACTTTAGTGGTACTATTTGCGGTGTCCTCCTGCGAGGATCTTACAGAAGAACCAATTGGCTTACTTAACCCTGAAGGTTTCTTTGCAAGTCCGGAAGATGTGGCTTTAGGTATAAATGGTGGATATTCACTGTTAGGACATGAAGCCTTTTTTGGACGGAAACTATCCTTGTCATTACTTTTAAGAGGCGACATGGCTACTATTGGTGATATGGCCACGCCAACGCGAAGAATTGAGGTAGATCAAATGAATATGAGCGGTAATAATGGAATGGTTACTGAATTCTGGCCTAAAGGCTACGAAGCATTGGCAGCAATAAATTATGCCATTGAAGGAGGAGAAAACCTTGATGTTAGCGATGAGATTATTAATCCGACCATTGCAGAAGGACGTTTCCTGAGAGGTTTTATCAATTATCATTTTGTAAGACTTTTCGGTGAAATTCCTAAAATTGATTTTGCTTTTACAGATCCTGAATTAGCCTATACGCTTTCACAGTCTCCTGTAGACTCTATGTATGCTTCGATTATCAGGGATTTTGAGTATGCCAAGCAATGGCTGCCAGATGTGCCGTCAATGAGGTCAAGACCTGGTAAAGGTACTGCTGCTGGGTTTCTGGCATCAGTTTATTTAACACAGGAGAACTGGGAGTCCGCTTATGATGAAGCTAAATTTGTAATTGATAATAGCACATCATTTCAATATGAACTGGATGAAGAATATGCTAATTTATTTGATCCTTCAATTGGTGTAGCCTCTAATGAAGTACTTTTTGAAATCGACTTTATAGGTAACGATGCTTCAACCAATCTTTCATCATTAGGAGGCACAAATGCGGCTATTGATTATTTGGCTTCTGTAACAGGCATCATTGGCGATAGTCGATTTTCTTTTGGTGCGGGCTGGAGTGTAGCAGTTCCTTCTCTAAACGTCTATAATAATTGGGATTCAAGAGATTACAGGAAAGCCATAAGTTTTGATACCGTAATGGTTTTTGAAGGTGAAGAAGTGCCTTATACAGAGTGGGGAACAATTCCTTCCGCTATTCCTAGGCCTCATATTGCTAAGTATTTCAGAGCTTTAGGAGAATCCGGCACAGCAGCTTCATCTAATGGCAGGGATTCTGAAATTGATTATATCTGTTTGCGCTACGCTGAAATTTTACTAATTGCGGCCGAAGCCCTCAATGAAATAAACGGAGGTCCTACTGCAGAAGCAATTGATTATATTGATCAGGTAAGGAGCAGAGCAAGAAGAGAGCTAGATGCAGATGCTGGAAACGATAACCTTTATCCGCAAAATGTAAACGGTGGCCTTAGTGAGAGTGATTTTAGAAGCCTGGTGTTAGAAGAAAGAAGGCTTGAGTTATCTTTTGAAGGCGGTAGATGGTATGATATAGCTCGAAAAAAATTAGGAATAGAAGCTTTCGGTCCTTCAGGATTAGAGCAACAAAGCTTCAACCCTGCCAGAGATTACCTATTTCCAAAGTATCAGCAGGATGTTGATATTAATCCTAATCTTTCTCAAAACGATTTATATTAAATGAAAATCACTTGCTATATCTTTTTATTACTTGTAGCTGCATTTGCGTGTAATTCTCAGAATACTGACCAAGAGAATATTGAAGCTCCAGCAGGTACAATCAAGAAATTTGAGGATGGGTTGGTGCTTCAGAAGCTACCCAACTTGCTTAACTATACACTTGATTCCACTGCCTTTCCGAGAAGCCTGGAAGCTAATGGTACAGTTAGGCAAGTACCTTCCAAAGATTGGACCAGCGGCTTTTACGTAGGTAGCTTACTTAAAGCTTACCTTTTAACCGATGATGATGCTTATTTAAATAAAGCTATTGAATGGCTACCATATCTGGAAAAGGAAAAGTACAATGATAAAACCCATGACATGGGCTTTAAAATATATTGTAGTTATGGCAATGCCTATGAAATTACCGACAATGAGAGTTACAAGCAGGTAATATTAGAAAGTGCTAAAACACTTTCTACACGCTTTAATCCAACTGTTGGCTGTATTAAATCATGGGATTTTGGTGGAGAGCAGTGGGAGTTTCCTGTAATTATTGACAATATGATGAATTTGGAGTTGTTGTTTGAAGCAACTCGCTTGTCTGGTGATAGTAGTTTTTATCAGATTGCGGATTCGCATGCCTCCCAAACTTTAAAAAATCATTTTAGAGCCGATAACAGTAGCTTTCATGTAGTTGATTATGACCCTGAAACTGGGGAAGTTTTACAAAAATTAACGCACCAGGGGTATTCAGCAAATTCCGCCTGGGCGCGAGGACAAGCCTGGGGTCTATATGGCTTTGTTATGGCTTATCGCTACACCAAAAATGAAAGCTATTTAATTCAGGCACAAGAAATCGCTAATTACATATTTGAGCATCCAAATCTGCCGGAGGATAAGATCCCCTATTGGGATTTTGATGCCCCCGATAAGGCTGAAGCCCCTAGAGATGCCTCAGCAGCAAGCATTTGTGCTTCCGCTTTACTTGAATTAAGTAAAGTTACCTCTGACTCAACCTATAAGGAATTGGCTATTTCCATATTAACATCGCTTAGTACGGAAGAGTACTTACTTGAAGCGCAAACGGAAGTTCCTTTTATTCTTAAGCATAGTACAGGTAATATGCCCAAAAATGACGAGGTAGATGTTCCGATCAGTTACGCGGACTACTACTTCCTTGAGAGCCTGCATAGGTTAACAAAGTGGTGACGAAAAAAATTAATCTAGATAATAAATCCCTAGAAAGCTGCAAAAGTACTTTTAACTAAATTTTATAAAAAATGAAATATAAATTAATACTATTTTGTCTATTTATATCTTGCTATGCCTACGGACAACGTGATGTGAGCAATATTAATTTAGGTTGGAAGTATTTAGAAAGTAATTATACCGATATATCGAAGGCCAGTCAGGATAATAACTGGCAAAATACGGATCTCCCTCATACCTGGAATAATTTAGATGCAACTGATCAAAAACCCGGTTATAGGAGAGATGGAAGCTGGTATCAAAAAACAT
>JBBSPJ010000051.1:0-16696 GCA_038258905.1 Cytophagales bacterium | reverse complement strand
TAATGATTTGGGCTGCACTCAGCATAGGGCTAATCGGTGGAATGCATTGCACAGTAATGTGTTCTCCATTAATGATGGGTGTTTTCGCTCGTCAGAAATTGGCTTTTGGTTTTGCGGCTTACCAATTTGGGAGAATTATTACTTATATGCTCTTAGGCTTAGCCATGGCTTTTGTAGGAGAAGGCTTATCACTCATTGGTTGGCAAAATAGTATCTCCATTATTTTAGCCGCTTTTATCCTTTATTTTTATGTAATACCGGCTCGCTTCAGATTCCTCAATGCCATCAACAAAATTGAATCAATTCCTTATCAGCGATTAAAAGTCGGCTTTAAAAAGTTTATAGGCAGGCATGATGTCTTTTCGCGTTTTAGCATAGGCATGCTAAATGGGTTGCTGCCTTGCGGATTGGTTTACCTTGCGCTTATAAGCTCTTTTGCCACAGAAACTGTAACAGACTCCGTAATATTTATGGCTGTATTCGGTTTGGGCACACTTCCATGGATTGTAGGAAGTGTTTGGCTGGGTAAATTCACTTTCCATAAATTTAATGGGTTCACCAAAAAGTTAAAGCCTGTTTTAGCCTTCGGACTGGCCTTATTTTTATTATTGAGAGGGCTGGAAGTACAATTTATTCATGTGCCTATGCCGGACTTTGGGCAAGAAAATAGGAGTATAAATATTCCTATTTGTGGTAAGGGTTGAGGGTTAATTATAAAATAAATAATATTTGAAGGATCTGCCCTCTATAGACGGGTATCAGTCTGTTAGTTATATTTTTCTAATTTTTCACTTACAGCCTGTTCCACAAACTGATTTAAAGACAAACCCAACTCCAAGGATTTATATGCAACTTGCTTATGTATTGCAGGGTGAACACGTACATTAAAAGATCCTTTGTAAGACTTAAAAGGTGATTTATTTACTGTTTCGCACAGTTCAATATAGTCATTTACCGCATCGATAAAAGCAGCTTTAAGCTCTTTTACGCTATCTCCCTCGAAAGTGACTAAATCGTCAATGCCTTCTATTTTACCGTAAAATACTTCTTCTTCAGGACTAAAATGTACTGAGCCGATGAAATTATCATGTTTTATAACATCTTTCATAGTAATCCTTCTTTTTTTAATGATTCAATAATATTTTCCACCTGATACCCTTTAAGTATTGTTCCGGGATGAGGTTTATGTAATCTGATAATATGTTGAGTTGAGAAATGAACAAATGCTCTTCTAGAACCGGCTGTTTTACCTTTAGGAACTTCTTCATATCCAAAATAATTTAAAAGTTTTACTAATTCGCTAAATGTAAAGTCTTTTGGTTTAGAGAGAAATTTTAATACTAGCTTATCATTCTTACTCATGTACTCAAAGATAGTGCAACTAAAATGTAGTTGCAAATATTTGTTCTATTATTTTTCTATATATGGCCTGCTTAAAAAGTCTCAGATGCCTCAAGTACAACCGGGCAAAGTGTCCCAGTGGCTATCCGGGAGTATGCATATATTTCGAACTTGCCTGCGGCAAGCAGGCTGAAGCCTGGGAAGTACCTGCCTGCTGCAGGCAGGGTTGAGGTGGCTGAGGCTAGCGCACTAAAAAATCAATATTTGATTTTTTAGTGCAAAGAATAAAAAGCTTACACCTGCTGAAAAACTATTACGGAATAATCATTATTAAAAACAAATTAAACATAGTTTTATAAATTTATCAGTTTTTAAGCAAGCCCTATATAATCTTTAAGCACTATTACTAGGATTGACTATCGGCTCACTTATGCATATTTATTTGAGATGAAGACATCACAATTTTTCATAAAAAAAGCACCGCAAGTGATGCGGTGCTTTCTGTTATTGATTAGTATCTAGTTCTGAATATAGGGTTTAATCTAACCTTACAGCATCTATCTTGTTTTCCTGAACAAGCGAATTGAATGCTTTTAATTTGTTGTCTAAAATATCTTTCCACTGTTCGAGATAACTGTTGATTTCCTCCGTAACCTCATTTTTGAATTCCACTGCTGATTCAGTTGGAGGGTTATCACCCATTGCTGTTAAAGAGTTTAAGTGGCCCAGTTTATTGTTCAAACGAACAGGATAATTCAATGGATCCTGGCGGCTTCTGTTTTTGGTTTGATACAGTGCCTCCTCTATTGTTTTGATCTCCTCCAAAATATTTTTACCAAAAGACTGAATAGTGTCAACTTTCGTTTTCTCCAACACATCATTGATTTGTACTCTCGCTTTTCGGATGTTTTTAATAGCTATATGCGTTTCAGTAAGTTTATCAATTACTGAAATCATAAAATCAAATTGTTCCTGTAGGTCTTTCTGAGTAGCCGAAGACCTTGGGTCTTTTACAATTTCAAAAGACTGGCTCACTTTTTTACCATTCTTTATCAGGGCCACATCGTATTCGCCAGGCAGCGCTTTTGGCCCCTTCAAGGATGCCCACCATAGAATCATTCCGTCAAATTCTTCCGCGTCAGGATAATGTGTATCCCAGACAAATTGGTTGCTCCCGGGTTTCACTTCAAGTTTACCTTCCTTCTTACTTTTATCAGGATGATTGGAGTAAGTAGCAATTTCTTTACCTGTTTTCTCACTGAATACCAACCTCACAGTATCCGCGGCAGCAGTATCTTGTAAATAGTAGGTGGTCATTACCCCAGATTGCATATTTGTGCCCGCCGTTTTTGATTCACGATTCCTGCCATCAATTCGATAAGTTGATTTAGGTTGAAACAAGAACATATCAGCATTACTTTTCTCTGCGTTTAACTGTTGCAGTACCGTTAGATCATCAATTAGCCAGAAGCCTCTTCCCTGGGTGGCAGCTATCAAATGGTTCTCCTTTATGGTAAGATCGGTGATCGGAACAATGGGCAAATTTAACTGAAGAGGTTGCCAGCTTGCACCATCATCAAATGAAACGTACATTCCGCTCTCGGTACCTGCATATAGGAGTCCTGCCTTATTTGGGTCAGCCCGTAATACCCTGGTAAAATGCTCAGAAGGGATTCCATTGGTTATTTTGGTCCAGCTCTTTCCGTAATCTTTAGTTCTGTAAAGGTAAGGCTGGTAGTCTCCGCTTTTATACAAAGTACCTGCTACATAGGCTCCACCTTTAGTAAATGGATCTGCATCAATACTGTTGATCATTAACCATTTCGGCATGCCTTCAGGAGTCACATTTTCCCAGCTGTCGCCGGCGTTTTGAGTCACATGAACTAAGCCGTCATCAGAGCCGGTCCAGATTACACCTTCTTCGTAAGGTGATTCAATGGCTGCGAAAATGGTACAGTAATACTCCACGCTGGTATTGTCCTTCGTGATTGGCCCACCGGAGGAACCTAGTTTTGTAGGGTCATTTCTGGTAAGGTCAGGACTTATGGTTTTCCAGGTATGGCCCTCATCTGTTGAAACGTGCACATGGTTTGATGTAGTATAGAGCTTTTTCTTGTTATGGGGCGAGAAAAATATCGGGAAATTCCACTGGAATCGGTATTTCATTTCTTCCGCACCATGTCCCATCGGGTTGTCAGGCCATACGTTGACAGCCCTTATTTCCTCAGTTTGGTGGTTGAATTTCGTCAGGAAGCCATCATAACTGCCCCCGTAGACAATATTGTCGTTTTCAGGATCTACTGTTAAGTGCGCACTTTCACTACCGGCAGTCACTTCCCAATCTCTTTCACCGATTAATGAGCCTGTTGTTCGATGAGCAATTCTTACAGTGGAGTTATCTTGCTGAGCCCCATAAATACGGAAGGGGAAATGATCATCAGTAGTTACACGGTAAAATTGTGCGGTATTTTGGTTCATATAGGTGCTCCAATTGTCACCTCCATCAAAAGTTACCTGTGAGCCACCATCATCAGCCATAATCATTCTTTGGTTGTCTTCAGGTGCTATCCACATATCGTGATGATCACCGTGGGGCGCATTGGACGCTGTGAAAGTTTTGCCTCCATCTTTAGATTTGTGATAACTCACATTCACCACATAAACTATGTCCTCATCCTGTGAATCAGCATAAATTCTGGTATAATACCATGCTCTTTGTCTCAAGCTGCGGTCGTCATTGGTTTTTTTCCATGTTTTTCCTGCATCATCGGAACGGAAAACGCCCCCATCATCATGCTCTATGATAGCCCATACTCTATTGGGGTTTTTAGGAGAAACAGTTATTCCTGAAATTCCTCGTGTTCCCTGAGGCAAGCCTTCATTACTCGATAAATTTTCCCACGTTTCACCACTATCCGTAGATTTCCAGATGTCGGATCCGGGTCCTCCGCTTGAAAAACCATACGGAGTTCTTCTTACATTCCAGGTGGAAGCATACATGATGCGCGGATTGGTGGGGTCAAGAATTAAATCAATAGCTCCTGCATCTGTATTGGCAAACAGTACACGTTTCCAGCTTTTTCCGCCATCTGTGGTTTTGTAAACACCGCGTTCTTCAGAGCTTTTGAATATATCGCCCATTACCGCTGCATAAACTATATCAGGGTTGGTGGGGTGAATGCGCACCCGGCTAATATGACGGCTGTTTTTTAAGCCAATTTGTTCCCATGTGGTGCCAGCGTCTACAGATTTCCACATGCCGTAACCGAATGACATATTACCACGAACAGTTTTTTCTCCACCCCCTACATAAATCACATTAGGATCGCTTTCTGCTACGCTTACTGCTCCAATTGAGCCTCCGAAAAAACCATCTGAGATATTTTCATAAGTGCCTCCACCGTCTTTTGTGCGCCAGACGCCCCCGCCTGTCGATCCCATATAATACAAATTGGGCTGATTTGGTACTCCAGTGACAGCTGCAGACCTGCCCCCTCTGTAAGGGCCAATTCCACGCCATTCAAGGGCATCATAAAGCTTCTCATCATAAGAAACGGTGCTGCTTTTTGATTTTTTCTGAGCTAAAAGGGTGTGAGTGCCAACAAATAGCAATAATGTGAATAGAAGAATTTTAATTTTTAGCATAGGATTATAATTTTCATCGAGGCTGAATATAATCCTATTTTTATTGATTTATAAGAAAAATGTTATGAGCGGAAAAACTAAGCAGAATAGAATTGAGATTGTTATTCCCTTGTTTCCAGAATCTTCTTTCTCATTTTTAACTTTTCCTCATTAGATTTGGTAAAATCATTATTGTAAATTGCAGATTCCCACTCTCCATACATCGGATTAGGGAGCATAAGGAAATTGTATAATAGCTCTTCCTTGTTTTTATTCACCAGATATTTTCCCAAATCAGCTCCCCTGTTGGCATAATCTTCACTGTAATCGGTTAAATTATCTCCTACATAAAGGATTACCTGATGATTTTCTTTGACTAAATCTCTTCTTTCTGTTTTGTCGCTTTCTGCTGTTCTAAGAAGAACATGGTCTTTATCTGCATAAGGCAGATTGAGAGCTTGTAAGTTTTTTAAAGTGCTTTCTAGAACATTGGCTTTTCTGTTAGAGATATAGAAAATTTCAATTCCCAACTCATCTGCATAACTCAAAAAATCTTGCGCTCCGGGTAGCGCTTTTGCTTTTGCCTCTTTACACCATTTTTCCCATGATTCAGACCCATAAGTTTCACCATTTAAAAATAATCGTGCTTCATAAGGGCTGTTATCAAGAACTGTTTCATCTAAATCTAGAATAACTGCCGGTTTTTTCGTATTTGCTTTTAAAGTATCCATTTTTAGGAATAGCAATAATTTACCATAGTTATAAGCTTGAAGAAATGAGGCGTCCATTTCAGCAGATTTTTGGAACCAGATTGTGGCGTTGCCTAATTGACTGGAAAGTTCGTTTTTAGAGGTGCTAGAGGTGTTAATCTTGGATGATTGACAAGAAATTAGCGTGATGAATAAAAAACCGGTGGCAAGAGTTTTGAAAGTGAATTGCATGATTGATGACCTGATTAGAATTGAATCACAAATCTAAATAAAATCTGTTTACACCATACTAATACTCGTAAAAATGATCATCGAAGGTTTTTCCGCTGTGTTTTCCATCTTTTAAAATCCTTATCACCATCCAAACCAGTGCTATGGGTAAAACGACAAATAACGTAGCAATAAAAGGGTAAGGAAAATTAAAGTTTACGGCAATCAAGTACACAATTAACAGGAATGTAACCAGGCTTATTGGAAATATTAAAGGTCTCATACTTTAATAAACCGAATGGAAACATCTTTGTTTATTTCTTTTATCTAAAGTGAAAGGAGAGTAATTTAACAAAATACCAGCACAGAATGAGCTCAAACACTTTCATCTAAAATATGCGATCTCAATGAGATGAATCTAAGCATGCAGAAGCAGCAGTACTTAACCAAGGATAATCCAATAAATGTGTGATACAAAAATGGGTAAAATATTTTTAAAAGAGCATGATCCAATATTTCACGGCATCGCCCTCCTTTTCTAAATAACATTGCTTTCTACAATGATTACAGGGTTACGCCTTTTAAAAATTATTCCTCAAATAAGCTGAGGGACATAGTCCTGATATCTTCGTAGAAAGATGAATTATAACAAACCATAGGGGCATAGCCCTGTCATCTAAAATATACGATCTCATTTTTATGTATCAATGCTGTAGTTGGCTAGGAGTAATCCATTAAATGAATATTCTTAAAAGAGCATTATAAAGAGCATTATGAAATACTTCACGTCTTTAATAAACTATCCAAACAAGCCCTGAATGATTCAACGGACTCCAATGGAGGCGAAATAAAATACTGAGCGTTTTCATCTTTCTAATTATTGCTTTCTCTCGCATGCGCCATTTTATACTCCATTAAATGAGCAATTTGATTGGCTCTATTGTAAGCTTCCTTCGCTACAGGCCCTTCAAAATGATGATCTAAAGTAGTCTTCCAAAGCATTAACCAACGCTCAAAATGCTCTTTTTCTAATGGGTGTTTTTCATTAATAGCAAAATGCTTGATCATAGGATTACCTTTATAACTATTGCTGTTCAATAAAATAGAACACCAAAAATCATACATAATAGGCATGTGGGTTTCTACCGAAATAGGTGTAATCTTTGTAAAAATGAACCCGATCACCTCATCTTTTAGCACTTGCTCGTAGAATTTATCAACTAATAATTCCACATCTTCCCTACTTTCAATATCCTTCTTCATACTTATGATTTTAAATGCTCTGACTAAATTGTGGTTTATCTTTGTTTTGCTCCATGATGTTGGGATCAAACAAGCTACAGATATTTCGCACAAAAAGCATTCCCTTTTCAGTAACTGTCAGCGTGTAATTGGCTAAAGCGATTAATCCATCATCTTCCATCAACTGTAATTGAGGAGAGGCTTTTTCAAAGCGGTTAATTAAGGAAATGGAATCCAGGAAGGAGGCTTTTCCCAAACAGCTTATTTTTTTCATAATTCCTGCTATTTCTGTTTCACTTTCAGTGAGATAATGGCCGATTATTAAGGGTAAGTTCCCTTCAAAAATAGCCTCCTGATATTTTTCAACCACTTTTTCGTTTTGCACAAAAGCCTTTCCTGTCGAGCTAATGGAGGAGCAGCCTAAACCAATCATTATCTCATTTTTATCAGTAGTGTAGCCCATAAAGTTCCGATTGAGATAACCTTCCTGCTGGGCTTTATATAATTCATCGGTGGGTAAAGCAAAATGATCCATGCCTATGTTTACATAGCCCATCTCATTCAAAAGTGTTTTTGCCTCTTCATACATCATTAATTTTTGCTCCGGACCGGGTAGATGGCTTTCATCATACCCTCTTTGGCTTTTACTTTTCCACGGCACATGTGCATAACTGTAGAGAGCTATTCTTTCCGGTTTGAAATCCTTTACTTTTTTAATTGTATCTGAAAGCGTCACTAAAGTTTGAAAAGGCAAACCATAAATAAGGTCGAAATTGATCGACTGATAGTTCAGATCTCTTGACCATTGCATTACTTTTTCTACATTTTCAATGGGCTGAAGTCGGTGAATAGCTTTTTGAACTGTTTCATTAAAATCCTGAATTCCATAAGAAACCCTGTTAAATCCGAGTGAGGCTAATTTTTCCAGGTGTTGGTAACTGGTATTGTTGGGATGGCCTTCAAAGCTAAAAGTCGCATCATCTGCTATTTCCGCTTCATTCAAAATGCCTGAAAGTAAAATATCCAGAGTTTCAGGAGCAAAAAAAGTAGGTGTACCACCGCCTAAATGAAGGTTTTTGATAATGGGTTTTTTACCGATTGCTTTCACATAAATGTCCCACTCAGCCAGCAAAGCTGTTATGTATGGATTTTCTAAATTATGGTTTTTAGTAATTCTTTTGTTGCAGCCACAGTAGGTGCATAAGCTCTCGCAAAAAGGCAAGTGAATGTATATGCTAATGCCTTTTTCTTCCTGTTGGTAATAGGATATTTTAAGATGATTTAACCACTGTGCTTGAGGGGGAAATTGCTCCTTCCAGTGGGGCACAGTAGGGTAGCTGGTATACCTTGGTAGTGCTTTGTTATATTTCTGAACTAATTCGCTTTGCATTATTATGAATTTTGTTTGTACAAAAATAGTGGAGGAAAGAAGTGTAAACCATGATATAAGTCATGTGGTGGGCTGATATTTGTGGGAAGGGAACTAGGGCTCAATGCTCTAGGTTTGAAGATTAAAAAGTGCTATTCTGATTTAGAGAGATTTTTGGATTTTGAGAACTTAATATGTGTAATTTACACTAAATGAAAATGTTTACAATTACTAATACGCCCAACATAAAAACAAAGAATTGAAATAGTGGAAATAACCTTACTAGCTTATTCTCATTCAAAGTTTTAAGAAGAATTATATTTGATAGAATACCTAAAATAAATGAAAGCAAGTGATATGGTATAATTAAAAGCAGAGCTGTTTTCCAATTATAAATTTCTTAACTTTAGTCTCACTCCAATTCAATCTTTCTAATCTCCAACTTAAAATCCTCTGCCTTTTTATTGCCTATTAAGAACCGCACTTCCTGAATGGTTTCTGCAGAAAAATTAGGGAGATTTAGTTTATTCCCTCTAAAAACCGGTTCCATTTCCTTCAAGGGAATTTCAATAGTTTCCCAATCGCCACTCGTTTTGAAAGTGTAGATATAGGAAGCTTTATCTCTTAAATTGGATTTCATCCTGAATTGATAGCTCTTTCCATCACCTTTCAATTGAATGAGTGCTTTTTTGTACCCTTCAATATTCTTAGTAGGAAAATGATGCTGCAAGGAGGCAAAACCACCATTGTTTTCTAATGACACTGAACCTTTAAAAATGGCATGACCTTCATCATCTTTTTCAAGATAACTGCTGGAGTTACCACCCATTACCACATCGTTCTCTATTTCCCAACTCGACCAGTCGTCAGTGGCGCTAAAATCAAAAAGCAATAATTTATTCATAAGTAATACTACTATTAATATGGAGATATGTTGTTGTATCATTTTTTTTAAAGATTATGGTATAGTTGAATTACCATCAAACAAAGATGGCATAATATAAATTCTGCAAGTTAACTTAGAATTAAATTATTTATGGTTCTACCATCAATAAAATAATGGCTTTTACAATATGATATGGGCAGCGCCCTGTTATCTAAAAAAATGTTCGGAGACGCCTATTTATTTAGAATTCAGGTATAGCGGTGGTTAAGCTTAGATAATCAAGCAGATCTTGGATTAGATAATGGGTGAAATATTCTTAAAATGGTGGGAGATTTCAGGGCTACGCCCCTCTTTTGTTTCATTTATATTGTTTTCTACTAAGGGCACAAGGCTACGCCCCTTAAAAATCAATTTAGAAAAAAAGAAGCGTTAGAGAACTTGCATCATAGAGCATATAGCTATGGGGCATAAAATTTATTATATGTAAGATCCTTTTTTTTAGAAGAAAAAATCGCTTTATCCAGACCCAAAGATATGGATGATGTAGAGAATCTTCAAAGAATTAAAAGGCAAAAAGATCAAAATGGCGTTAAGAAATGAATACAGCTTGTCTGTCCCGACCTACCGGGAATTTTTCCCATCGGGATGCCTGTGGCATTGGCTACTTTTTTCATTAAGGAAAAAAGTATCGCCAGTCCGGCGAGGACAAATATTAAATTATCAAATAAATTCAATAGATTTAAAAGAAGGGTGAGTTTTTAAAGCCGTCTTAACAACTAACCACAAAAATATATCATGTAGTCGAAAATATTACCTTACTATAAATTAATTTTAATAGTTTAGTATATGAGTTGATCTTCAACCTTTTCAAATACATTCAACAAATCCTTCATTAATAGTATTTTGTTTGTCTGTATTTTTTAATTTTGCATTCAAATAAGCACAAAATATGGGAAGAGCATTTGAATACCGCAGAGCAGCTAAGGAAAAAAGATGGGATAAGATGTCCAGATTATTTCCCCGATTAGCAAAAACCATTACCATGGCCGCTAAAGAAGGTGGGCCTGAGCCGGAAATGAATGCTTCCTTGCGGACTGCTATACAGAATGCCAAGGCACAGAACATGCCAAAGGATAATATAGATGCTGCCATCAAAAGAGCCTCAGGGGCAGATGCAGAAAGCTATATTGAAACCACCTTTGAAGGAAAAGGTCCACATGGTGTTTTGCTCTTTGTAGAGTGCGCTACAGACAATAATAACAGAGTAGTAGCCAATATAAAATCTTATTTCAATAAAGATAAAGTGGGAGCTGCATTGGTGCCTAATGGTTCTTTGGAATTTATGTTTTCCAGAAATGCTGTTTTTGAATTTGAGAAAACAGAGGAAATGGACATTGAAGAGCTGGAACTTGAATTAATTGATGCCGGTATGGAGGAAATTGAGGAAAATGAAGGTCATTTATATGTCTATGGAGATTATACTCAGTTCGGATCTCTTGCTAAAAAGCTGGAAGAACTGAAAATAGATGTAAAAAGTGCTTCTCTTAAAAGGTTTGCCACTTCTCCCGTAGAATTTACAGATGAGCAATTAGCTGATATTGAGAAACTGATTGATAAAATTGAAGAAGATGACGATGTACAGGCGGTTTATACTAATATCGCTTAAGCATAAAAAATCAGGGTTTAGCAGAGTTTTTAGCTGCCCGTTTTTGAAATTAATTTCTTTTTAACATTGATTAGCAATTACATTAGCACAACATATACTTATTACTTAATTTTAGCACGTTAAATAAAAATTCAAATAGAAATTAATCGGTTGAAGTTCATTTATACGCTTCTATGCTAATTAATTTTTTGAGCAAACAATTCAGACAACAAACATGAACTACCAATTAAGCGATCGAATTAACAATATGTCGGAATCAGCCACGCTAGCAATGGCTGCAAAATCAAGAGAATTAAAATCACAAGGCATAGATATTATTAGCCTTAGCCTGGGAGAGCCAGATTTTAAAACGCCTAAACATATTCAAGAAGCGGCCAAAAAGGCTATCGATAGCGAAAAATATTTTGCCTACCCACCAGTTTCAGGGTATCAGGATTTGCGTGAGGCCATAGCTGCCAAATTGCAAAAAGAGAATGGTATCCCTAGTTCCGCTGATCAGATTGTGGTTTCCAATGGAGCTAAACAATCAATCGCTAACGTGATGCTTTCCTTATTGAACGCGGGTGACGAAGTAATTGTGTTCGCCCCATTTTGGGTAAGCTATGCTGAGTTGGTAAAGTTAGCGGAAGCTACTCCCGTTTATGTAACTGGTACTTTAGAGAACGATTTCAAACCTACAGCAGCACAAGTAAAAGCAGCTATTACACCCAATACGAAAGCTATTTTGTTTTCTTCACCATGTAACCCTACCGGAAGCGTTTTTTCTAAAGCAGAGCTGGAAGCTATTGCTGAAGTGGTGAAGGAGCATGACAATTTATTGGTGATGTCTGATGAAATTTATGAGCACATCAACTTCGGTAGTGAAGGACATATAAGTTTTGGATCATTGCCTGGAATGGCCGAAAGAACCATAACCATCAATGGTTTTTCTAAAGGTTTTGCTATGACAGGATGGAGAGTGGGTTATATTTCTGCTCCACTAGCAATAGCCAAAGCAGCTACTAAAATTCAAGGGCAGATCACCTCAGGTAATGCATCCATTTCTCAAAGAGCAGCTTTAGCGGCTATCACTGAGGATTTAAAGCCTACTTTTGAAATGACTAAAACTTACCATAAGCGTAGGGATATGATGCTTGAATTGTTAAAAGAAATGCCTGGTGTTATCACCAATGTGCCGACAGGAGCATTTTATATTTTCCCGGATGTTAGCAGCTTTTTCGGGAAATCAGACGGTGAAACTACCATCAAAGATGCAGATGATTTAGCCATTTACTTATTAAATAAAGCACATGTTTCAGTAGTAACCGGTGGTGCCTTTGGAGCCCCAGATTGCATCCGTATTTCTTATGCTGCATCAGATGGGGAATTGAAAGAAGCAATGGTAAGAATGAAAAAAGTATTGAGTGAATTAAAATAAACTATGATAACTGCCGAAGGTAAGGCTATCAACAAAAGCTTAACTGAAGACATTGCATAAAAATCTGCAGCAATTAAAAATTGAATAAATAAAATGTCATTACAATCCATAGAAGAGATTTTTGATGCCTTTAATCAATTAAAAATATTGGTGATTGGTGATGTAATGATAGATTCCTACGTTTGGGGGCAGGTTTCCAGAATTTCTCCTGAGGCTCCTGTGCCTGTTGTGAATGTAAAAAGTAGGGAAAAGCGACTGGGTGGTGCCGCCAATGTGGCACTTAACCTACAATCTTTAGGAGCTGAACCAATATTGTGCTCTGTTTTAGGCGATGATGAGGATAGTGAGATTTTCATTAGCCTGATAGAAAAGCGAGGGATTTCTTCTCGTGGCTTGGTAAAAAGTATGAACAGGATTACTACAGTTAAGGAGCGGGTTCTGGCGGGCTCTCAACATTTGTTGCGGGTAGATTCAGAATCTTTATCCGAATTAGATAAAGCTGAAGAGGAATTGTTGCAGCTACGTATAAAGGAGCTTTTACCGGAAGTAGATGCTGTAATTTTTGAAGATTACGATAAGGGAACGCTCACTGCTTCCATTATTCACAACACAATTTCAGCCAGCAAAAAACAAGGTGTGCCTACTATTGTAGATCCCAAAAAGAATAATTTCTTTTTATACAAAGGTGTTGATTTATTTAAACCTAACTTAAAAGAGTTAAAAGAAGGGTTGAATACCATTTTCGATCATCATAATGAGGATGAATTAAAATCTCAAACCACCAGGTTAAGAGAGCTTTTGAAAGCACGTTTAATAATGACCACCTTATCTGAAAAGGGGGTATATATTCAAAGCGCAGAGCAAGATCATACTGTGGCAGCTTTTAAAAGGAGTATTTCGGATGTTTCCGGTGCCGGAGATACGGTGGTAAGCATAGCAGGTTTATGTACCGCGCTAAAATTATCACCTCTATTTACCGCTTCACTTTCCAATTTAGGCGGGGGTATCGTTTGTGAGGAATTGGGGGTTGTTCCCATCAATAAACAAAGGTTATTGGAAGAATCTTTAAAAAATAATTTTAAACCGTGAAGTTTTCTAAGATTAAAAACCTTTTTGCGGAGTGGCTAAATAATGCAATTTATAAAAGTAAAGATGCGGTTTTAACAACTATCACCTCATTAAAGGTTTTCATTTGGATAGCTGCTACTATCTTATTGCTCTATATTTTTGGTTTTGAAGTAAACGATCAGGAGCTAGGCCAAATTTTTTTAGCACTGGATATTATATTGCTTTTCTACTTTTTAACCTTTTTGGTCCGCTTTATTTACTCGTTCCGAAGGCTCGAATTTTTAAAGACCCATTTACTTGAAGTTATTTTAATAGCAATTATATTAATTAACACCACTAGTAAGTTCTTTTTCAATAATAGAATAATTGAATTTTTTATCGATACTTTTTCCTTTAAGAGTTATACAGATGCCTACCTTACTTTAATTACCTTCTATTTTATAATTCTAATCTCTTATGAAACTATTCAGATTAGTGCAGTCTTATCAAAATTAAAAACCAAGCCGGCAAGAACCTTCATTATAAGTTTTATCATTTTAGTTTTGCTTGGCACGGGTCTACTAATGTTGCCTAGCATGAACATCTATAATGAGCCAATGCCTTTCATTGATGCATTATTTACTTCGGTAAGTGCCAGTTGCGTAACAGGACTGATAGTAGTTGATACTGCTACTTATTTTACTGTTAAAGGACAAATGGTTCTAATGATTTTAATGCAATTAGGAGGTTTGGGAATAATTTCATTTGCTTCATTTTTCTCCACCTTTATGAAAAGTGGAGTAGGTATTAAACAGCAAATAATGCTTCAGGATTTTTTAATTAGTGAATCCTTATTTTCTGCTAAAGGCCTGTTGCGCAAAATTATTTTGATAACCTTTGTTATTGAGTTTATTTCTTTTGGATTGATATTTTATTCATGGGGGCCTGAGGTTCAATTTAGTTCTTTAGGTCAGAAATTATTCTTTTCTGCTTTTCATGCAGTAAGTGCATTTTGTAATGCAGGATTTAGTCTATTTACCAATGGCTTATTTGAAAGTGGTGTAGCTACTAGCTATTTACTTCATATTGTTATTGCTGTCACCTTAATATTAGGTGGTTTAGGTTTTTCGTCAATAACAGATTTATTTAGCTACAAAAATTTAAGGGACAGGCTAAAAAGCCCATGGAAAGATTGGACTATAAGCACCAAAATTGCTGTCTATACTTCACTTGTTTTGTTGTTCTTTGGTACAATTATTTTTTACTTTCTGGAACATAATAATACGCTATCGAAGCTCAATTTTATTGAAAGTTTAATCACTAGTTTTTTTCAATCAGCCACGGCCCGTACCGCAGGTTTTAATACAGTCGATTTTAGTGTGTTAAAATTACCTACAATCATTTTAATTTCTTTCTTAATGTTTATTGGAGCTTCTTCAGGTTCTGTAGGAGGGGGGATAAAAACATCCACCTTCTATCTGTTGATAAAATCTGTATTTGCCACTCTGAGAGGTAGATCTAAAATAGAGATTTCGAGGAAATTTATTCCTAAGGAATTGTTATTTAAAGCTTTATCTATCTTTTTCTTTGCAGCCTCAATTAATTTAGTGGCTATATTTATTCTGGCTATCACAGATGGAGAAATAGCCTTGGAAAAATTAATTTTTGAGCAGGTATCTGCATTTGCTACTGTTGGCTTAAGCACTGGTATAACTGCCGACCTATCACTTGGCGGAAGGATTGTGATTATTTTATCTATGTTTATTGGGAGAGTAGGTACACTTACCTTTGCATTGGCACTTAGCAGTAGAACATCTTCTAAGAACTACAAATATCCAAAGGCGCATTTAATGGTGGGTTAATTTTTTTAATCGCCCTACAACCATTTCAGGTAATTTCTTGTCTTTAGAGGTAAATTTTTCTCTTTGAACCATGATAAAACAACTCTTTTCAGCATTAATTATCGCCAATTTTGGTTTTTGTACTCCTGATTGCGGTGATAGAATCCCCATAGAATCATCATTACCTGTAGATGCATCTGATAAAGTGCCATATCAAAATGATGAAAATATTTCTTTTAAGCATAATTTAGGTCAGGAAATAAATTACAAGGCTTCCAGAGATTCCGGTCGGGAGGAAAGTAGCCAGTGTGACGATTGTTGCACTGCTGTGAGCTATGATTATGATAAAACATATCTTATGCCAGATTATCCTGTTTTTGACATGGAAGTAAATCTAGCAAGTTATGACAGTGTGCGATATAATTATATTCTACAGGTAGGAAATAGCTATTTCAATTTAAATATTGGAGATTATTATTCTCTGGTTGATTCTGTAAAAGTGGGTGAAACATATTTTAAAGAAGTTTACAAAATAAAGAACTATAACGATTACAATGAACAAGGAATCTTTCCTGATAGTGTTTACTATAATTTATCGGAAGGCTTCTTAAAAATCATCATGTCTAATAAGGAATTTTATGAAATTCAATAAAATTATCGTTTTGGTATTTCTCTTATCAAGCTGTGCCAAAACCGAAACCATAAACTTGGAAGAGCAGTCTGCAGAATGGCTAACTGGCTTAGATTATGATGACACCTTCGAAATGATAGATGAGAATAACATTTCTCAAAGTTGGCAACTTAACGCAAAAGATAATTATTTGAATGAGGGTACTTCAGGCATCCTTTTTTTTACCACCGATAGAACTTACAGGCAAATGACCTATGAAAGTTTTCGTAACGAGGTTTTAGGTGAATTTTCATTATCTGTTAATGCAGATTACTCTTTAGGAAATGATTATATTTCCTTTGGTACAAGCCGAATGAATATTTCTTTTGCATTCAAGGATTTGAGTGTTCGTGACCTTTATGTAGATGATAGCAATGGGGAAACTAACTACTGGAGCTATCCGAGTGATGAATCTTTAAACTCTCAACCTAATCTGGTAGAAACAATTGAATTAAGAGGTAAATTATATGGCGAAACTATAATTTTCAGATTGGAGGATTTCCAAAATGGTTTATCAGATAATGACATAATAGCTTTTTACTTTACAAAGAATGAAGGCCTGATCTATATTGAATTAAAAAGTGGCTTGAGATATTATAGAAAGTAAATTTCATTTTATGCCAGATTGGCATAAATTATATTTTGGTGCTATTTTCGCTAAAATATATTTATG
>JBBSPJ010000050.1:0-16702 GCA_038258905.1 Cytophagales bacterium | reverse complement strand
GAAATCGGATATGGGAGGGGCTACAAATGAAAGAGGTGGTAGGAGAAAACGCTTTTATACACTTTCCTCAGCCGGAAGAGCTGCCATCGCAGAAGTTCATTCCCTACGTAATAAATTGTATGAACAATTGCCTCCCCTTTCACTCAATTTCTCCTCATGAGCATCCCTAATAATACACCTCAAAATCCCCGGCCACCTAAATGGGCAGATCGCTTTCTGGAGTTTTACTGTAATCCTAAACTCCTGGAACAGATACAAGGTGATGTTCATGAACTTTTCCATTACAGGCTGAAAGAAGAAAGTTCTTTTAAAGCCAAAAAATCATTTGTCATCGATGTAATTAGGTTTTGTAGATGGAGAAACATTAAACGAAGCAAACCTTCTTATTATCACAATAATATAATCGCCATGTTTAAAAACTATATGAAGATAGGCTGGAGAAGCCTACTTAAGCAGAAAGGAACTTCCTCTATCAACATTGTTGGACTTGCTTTAGCCATAGCCTGCTGTCTTGTTGCTTACTTACTGGTTGAGAGTGTTTGGATGAAAGGGATGTACCATGAAAACAAAGATGAGATTTATCTATTGACCCATACTTCTGAAGAAAGTACAGGTATAAAAAGATTTGGAGTGGTCTCCTCCCCTTTGTCTGATCTGGCTAAGCATGAATTACAAGGTGTAAAGAGATCGACTCGGGTCAATATCAATAAGTACGTGGTCACGCACAAAAATGAGAGCTATTCAGAGCGTACACTATTTGTAGATGCTGAGTTTATGGAGATGTTTACCTACAAAATGGAAGCCGGGTATGGTGGCGCTTTAAATGAACCACATCAAATCATCCTTACTCAATCAGCTGCTGAGAAGTTTTTTGGAGATTCCCATCCTATCGGTAAAGAAGTGAGCATCTTCATCAATAATGAAAAAAAAGTATTTATTGTTGGGGGCGTAATGGAAGATTTACCTGCTACTGCAATGTTTAATTTCGAGATTTTAGTGAATAATGAACATTTGTATTCAGAAGCTTCCAATTTACCACTTGTGCAACAATGGAAGGATAATTATTCATGGGTGTTTGTACAGATGGAAAAAGAAACTGCACTTTCTACCACCCAGCCCGGCCTTATTAGTATGCTCAACAAGCATAATGAAATACTCATTGATGATCCTTACATCGACTTACAATTAGAGCCATATACTGACCTGGTGAAGCATGCAAAAATAATTGAAAGCGGTCCTGTTAACTATGGAAGTATGGCGCCCCAGATTCTGCTGGTCTCCATTGCTCTGTTTATGTTGATTTTGGCTGTTTTCAATTATATCAATATTTCCATTCTAATGGCTACCAAACGCCTTAAGGAAATTGGAATCAGAAAAGTGATTGGAGGCAGGAAAAGCCAGCTGGTTATTCAATTTCTTTGTGAAAACCTGATTATATGCTTCGTAGCTTTACTTGCTGGAGGACTCATCGCTGCCACATTATTTCTACCATGGTTCAATGGTATGGCAAGCAAAAACCTACAATTAAATCTTTTGAGCAATCCTTATCTTTTACTATTCCTGGGAGCTTTATTGATTTTTATTACACTTATTTCAGGCATTTATCCTGCCTTTTATATCTCTTCCTTTAAACCCGTAGCTATTTTTACCGGTAAACTGAAAATTGGTAGTAAAAATAAATTCACCGGAGCACTGCTTACCTTTCAATTTGTACTGGCTATTATCACCATTGTAGCCGGCATTGCTGTTATACATACTAACCAGGTAAATGAAACGCGTGATTGGGGGTATGATAATAAAGCCAAAATAGTAGTCAACATACCTTCGGAAAAAGACTATCTAACTTTAAGAGACGCATTTGCTCAACAGTCGGAAGTAACAGAAATAGCAGGAAGTCTGGATATGATTGGCCATGGACTTGAACCTGAGCAAATCCTTTACAAGGACAAAGAATATGAAGTAGATGTTTTAAGAGGAGCACCTAATTATGCTAAAATAATGGATATAAGGCTTCAAAAAGGCAGATTTTTCAATACTGATTTAAGTACTGATTCCGAGACTGGTATTATAGTCAATGAAACATTCATGGACCAAATAGGGCTTGATTTTCCTTCAGACGATCTAATTAGGTTAGATAGCACAGATTATAGAATTATTGGAGTGGTGGAAGATTTTCACACACATTTCTTCACTTTTTCTATCTATCCAGTAGTAATTATGGGGACAACCAATGCAACATTCAACTATTTAACCTTAAAACTGGAACCAGGCACAGAACAGAAAATGGCAGAAACCGTAAAAACCATTTGGCATAATGAGGTAGAAAATGGTTTATACCAAGGTGAGTTACAGTCAGAAGTCTTTGATCTTTACTATGACGACTTGAACGGAGTAAGTAACATGCTGATATTTACAGCCATTTTGGCCATTATACTTTCGGCAATGGGCTTATTCGGCATCGTTTCACTCAATATCAATGCTAGAATGAAAGATTTTAGTATCCGGAAAATTATGGGTGCTTCCTTAGGTCAGTTAGCCCAAAAAATATTCAAGCGCTATATTATTTTATGGGCTATTGCCTGCATTTTAGGTTGTGGATTAGCCGTAATGGCCATCTCCTCCTTGCTGGATATGGTATTTGCTTTCCATTCAGGAGTTAGCCTACTAACTATTTGCATGGCCATATTAATTCTGCTATTTGTGATTATTTTTACCGTTGGCACTCAGGTATTAAAAGTAGATAAGAACAATCCGGCGGATACATTGAAGATGGAATGATTAAGGGTTTGATTAAATTGGGAATACTGAAAGTTCAGGTAAAAGATAAATCACTCCTAAGCAAAGTAGAGCTGATAGGCTAACTTTGCTGCTGCGAGCCATAAGTTGGCAGCTAACTGCAAGCAGCAAACTTTGGAAGGATGTTATGATTTAAATTTCTTAGGACTCTTTCGATTGGCTCTAAAACTCACTACTTCAATATAATTGTCCTGTATTCGATAGTAAAGACTGGTTTGCTTATTAAAAACACATTTTCTCAGCCCTTTTTGTTTTCTGGATGCAGGGTAAATTTCAGGCATTCCACTAATAATATTCAATACTTCCTCTATCTTTTGATATACTTCTTTAGCTGATTTTTGACCGAACTTCTCCAAAATGTACTCCAACAATTTTATTTCTTCCTGTCTTGCTCGAAGTGAATATCGCACAGTAAGTGCCACTAGAACTTAAAACGATTTCTGATGTCTTCCCGTACTGATTCATGGGATACATGCTTTCCGTTATCTAACTGCTCCAAGCCCTCATTTATCGCTGCCTTATCTTCAAGACTCAGTTCATCCCAAAAATCAACCTCTTCTTGTTCAAAAACTTCCTTTATACGCTCTAGCACTTTTTCTTTCTTAGTGTTTAACAGCAGTTGCATCAACTCAAGTTTTGTAGCTTGTATGTCCATGTTTTTTAAATTTGCTTTTCGTAAATATAACATTTTCATTTTCAATTTTAGTTTCATTTATTGATTTTATCCCAAAGTATGGAATTGATCCACTGCCACTTTCAGCCCTTCCATATCGTTTTGTTGAGAGGCTTCTGTACTGAAGATGCAATTGTGGCCTGGGATATATTAGATTATATTACATTAGCCATAAACCTATCAAACTGACTCTGAGCTGTTGTGCGTTTTGTATCAAGGGTTGTTGGTTCTTTAGTTGCTTGCTTATTTAAGTTTACAATTTGCTGCTGCTAAAAACTCATAGATTTCGATAGAAGCTTGATTTTAAATTATTTTGGATACACAGGCACAAGCGGAACTCTTGAGCCATTGAAAGATAACCTTAACTTCACATCATGTGCTCTAGCAGGGGATATTATTAATAAACTTCATTCAATGAACCTATTGTTACATTTGGAAAATTCTTTGAAATAGTTAATTGATCTTCTGAAGGTTCAAAGTTTAACCTTATAGTAACATTAAAATTTAACTTAAAAAGTTGCTCAAATAAAATTTCTTCGAACGATTTATAAACATTTATAAGTTCTAAATTTTCCAGATTCTCTAGCTCTGCTAAAGGACTAAAATTAACTGATTCATTGATAACTATCTTACTTAAATTAATAAATCTTAGACCCTCGCATTTGCTTAATATTTGAATAGCTTGATTTGAATTAAGTTCTTTATTTCCCACATAAATATTTTCTAGATTTTTTAATGAACAAATAACCTCTGGTAATATTTCAAAACGGTTATTGGAAATTGTTAAAGTCTTCAAATTGCATAATTCAGAAAACGAATTAGGCAGAGTTTCCAATTCATTTTCTGATAGAAGCAATGTTTCCAATTTTGTAAACTTCTGCATTTCATCAGGTATAAATTCCAAATGATTCTTATATAATGAAAGCTCTTTTAAATTAATAAAATTATTTAGTACATTCGGAAAGATGGATAAACCATTGTTAAGAATTGATATTTTAGTTAATGAATGATTAGGCAAGACTCCCAATGCTTGATCTAAATCTAAATTCCTATCATTCTCAAGATATAGAAATTTTAACTTAACAAGCTCTTGCATTTCATTTGGAAATTCTTCTACATGTGTATTCACTAAACTTAAAATCTCAAGACTCTTAAATCTTTTAATTTCTTTAGGCAACAAATACAATGAATCATCATTTATATATAATGACTTCACTTTATTAGGTTTAGCAAATGCTTCCTCAAAGTTATAAATTGTACCCTTCCATAGATCTGATTCATTAATCTTATTATCCTGAGCTTTTGTTTGTTGCCAGCTGAAAAAAATTATTAATAGGACGATAAAAAGAGTTCTTGTAAATCTCATGATCAGGTAATTCTTGAGTTAAATTAGAATTGAATATACCACAATTTAACAATTATGTAATAACTCAATATTTAATTACTTAGTTGCTTATTAAAAAACCAGACTCAAATAGGCTCCCTATCCAAATCAGCTCTTTTAAATCAAAATAAAACCTAAGTGCACTAAAAACCACCGAAAATTATTTCACTATAAACAATTTACTAATAACTAGTCAACTAATTAACCAATGGCTAATGCTCAATCAACTATTTTCTAATTCGTCATTATAATCTACATCAATATAACATCAATAATGCTATTAGGGATTTCAAAACCACAGAAGAAAATACCCACACCTAATACTTTTTCTTTAACGCTTGTATTTTGTAAAGCCAATGGCAATGAAGTAACATTTACCATCGCATAAAAAATAGCAAAAGCTATTAAGCAAATCAACATAACAGCATGACTAGATATCATAAAAACGCCTATGGTGCTGATACCGGTTAATAATAAGCCTATCACTAATAAATTTACTATATTCTTCTGAGATACTTTTCTACTGATAATAATGGAGAAAACAGCCGTAAGCACCAATACCAAAGAGGAAATCCATTGTCCACTAATACCTACAGTGGATTGTAACACGTTTAAATAATCCGGGAAAACTTCTATAATAATACCCGAAAATAAGCCCATCCCTACACCTAAAAGAATAATTTTGCCCATTTGTGATTTGGGTTTCTTTTCATCTGGCCTTACTTCCTGCTCCTCTACTGTAAGTGCTAAAGAATTTTTTCTCAATAAATAACCGGAAATAGAAACAATAATACCTCCGACCGCAAATGTTGCAGCACCTCCTAAAAAATCGATAATGTCAACAATAACAGGCTCTAAAGAATACAATAAATCCGAAACGATGGTTAAGGCAGCTACTGTTATTGGTAATTTTGTAGTAGGTGAAAATAATTCAATAGTGGATATCGCAGGACTGGTGAACAAACTCATAGCAAACAACCATAAAATCACCAATACTGGCAATGCATATAACACAAATGACTGTGGCGGATTAATGATGAGAGTAAAAGCTACCGTCATAAAAATCATCGCAGCAAAGCTAACGCCTAATGTAATGATACGGAGCCTGTTTCCTAATCTATCCCTGTATTTATCTCCCAAATAACCTGCTAAAGGGGGTGTAACCACCAAGATAATCGCTTGAGCCCAAATCAATAATGGCTCAAAATCATTCATATTGAATGTATTTAATAAAGCAGGCTGATAACGATGATATGCTATCCAACCAATAATTACTGATGCATAAAGCGCTAATAAACTAAAAAGTTGCTTCCACTGAATTTGATCTTTTATTTTTTGAGCTTGTGTTTGTTCCATATTAATCAAAGATTTTCTATACTGATAAATTACGTCAAATAACTGTAATTCGGATTTTAAAACCATACAGATTTTAATAGACTTTATAGTAAATTCTACCAATCACAGCTTAAATTATATAAATAAAGGCTTAAGGGGCATAAAAAAAGCATAAATGACTAAAAATTTAATTAGTCATTTATGCTTTTTAGAAAAGAATTTCAGAAAACTTAAACCTTATTCAAATGTGTTTTTCAAATGTTTTTCGCTATCGAAAGAATTATTGCTTTCTTCCATATCAGCAGTTTCATTCTTTTTATCAATTGTCATACTCTTAATATCCGCAGCTTTCCTGTTAATTTCAAAAGTATAAGTTGGAAAAACCCATGGCCAGTCGTTAATAGTTTTTACATTTTGATCTTTATTAAACTTCTTGTCACCTCTCATAATTCTTAATGGAATATAGTATAATTCAGAAGTCCCATCTTTATAGTCTATTGTTAATTCTACAGGCATAGGCATTTTACCCACTTTTTCTAAAGTGATAAAAGTTTTACCATTAGATTCCAATACTGATTCGAAACCGTAATCAATGGTTTTGGTCGAATAAACCCAATACTCTTTATACCAGTCCAGTTCAATACCGGATTCCTTTTCCATTACTCTGATAAAATCATTATCGTTAGGGTGCTTAAATTTCCATTCGTTAAAATACCTGCGCATCCCTTTATAGAAAACATCTTCTCCAACAATATATCTTAACTGACCTAAAAAGGTAGCTCCTTTTGAATAAGCTGCCCTTCCGTAAGCAAAATTAGTATGATAATGGTCCGCATGGGTACTCATAGGTTCTTCATAAGCACTAGATGCCAAAGCCTTATAGCCTCTGTAATTTCCCAACTGCGGATTAACCTGACCTTGATTCATGATAACATTCATGGTTTCTGAAGAAGCAAATGAAGTGAATCCTTCATCCATCCATTCATATAAAGATTCATTAGTTGCTAATACACCTTGGTACCAGCTATGAAACATTTCATGCACCGTAACACCCACTAAACTAGGCAAACTTCTTTCGCCTGTAATTAAGGTTGACATGGGATATTCCATACCACCATCGCCCCCTTGAATGACAGAAAATTGTTTATACGGATATTTACCGAATGTTTTGTTAGCATATTCAAAAGCTGCTACAGTATAATCTCTTAATTTCTCCCAATTTTCTGCAGTTTTTTCATTTTTCTGATAAAAGAAATGAAGCGTAGGTCCATTGGGTACTTGTGCCGTTTCGTGCGTATAATCCGGATCTGCAGCCCACATAAAATCAATTACATTAGGTGCCTTAAAGTGCCAGGTATGCTTTCCATTTTTTCCTTTTCCGGGCTTCACTCCTGCTTCCTGGTAACCATGTCCTACTTCATTAGGGTTTTGAACATAACCTGTTCCCCCCAAAATAAAATCTTTATCAATAGTGATTTTCACATCAAAGTCGCCCCAAACACCATGAAATTCTCTACCGATATAAGGGTTAGCATGCCATCCCTGGTAATCGTATTCTGCCATTTTAGGATACCATTGTGCCATAGAATAAGAAATACCTTCGGCATTATCTCTTCCACTTCTTCTGATTTGTACTGGCACCTGACCTTCAAATTCCATTGCAAATTCAGCAGTTTTACCCGGTAGAATAGGCTTATCTAGAGTAACCTCTAAAATAGTCCCTACTTCTTCAAATTTAATCGTTTTGCCGTTATGTTTTAACGATTTCACTCTTTGGTAGCCAATCTCACTTTCTGAAAGATCCTGAATTCTGGAACTTACCCTGGGATCTGCATCCATTATGGTTCTGGAGCGCACATCCATCATGCTATTGGGTTGAAAAGCATTGAAATACAAGTGATAAAATACTCTATTTAGTGTATCGGGTGAGTTATTGATGTATTTAATTTTTTGATTTCCTGTAAATTGATGTGTTTCAACATCCATATCAATTTCCATTTCATATTGTATGGCTTGCTGCCACCTGTCGCTTTGAGCCATACTCAGGGTAGATATTAAAAACCCAAAAATGACTAATGAAGTGATTTTTATTTTCATAATTATATTTTAGAATTTCATTAAAGCCCTAAAATGAACAATTCAATTTAATCTGGCAATTAATATTATATGAGATGCCCTTTTTAACTGATGAATATTAAATTTTTTCGCGAAAACTTTTAAAAGTATAGTGAAACATGAAAGTTATACAAAAGCTTATTTGAAATCATTCCTTCTGCTTAGGTTAACTTTTAACATAAAACTTTAAAGGTTCTACTGCGATTTTAATTGGAAACTACATTTTAGGATATCTAAAGAAAATAATTTAGCAGGAATGCTCTATCCATTTTCACTTCTCTAACTGATACTCTCCAAGACTCTTTTTTTTCTTTTTGCTTGAAAAAAAAGAAACAAAAATTCAAGGCTGTATTCATTTCTTAACGGCATTTCGGATTTATAATTGGGAAACAAAAAAACTCCCTGCGGTCAAACATTTTGTTTCTGATCCAATTATAAATCCAAAATCCCTAAAATGAATAAGGCCGATCCTTCTAACGTTATTTAAACTTACCACTAAATTTATGCTAGTACCACTTTAAAAAGATTAAGAGTTCAATAAATAAAATCTATTTAAATCTCAATAATTCATATTAATTATAAAACTGATGAGTTGTTTAGGCTATTAACCTAAGTTCGATTCTTAATTTAGGATTCAGACCGCTCCGCCAGCTGGCGGATGAGTTTCAACTAAGAATTTTGAGACAATAGCGGGCTATTGTAAGGAATTTTTAGGAAGAAAATCGCTGGTTAGAGACGGAAATAAGAAAATCTTTTCCATAAAATCCAATATACTGCGTTGTCTATTTATTGGATGCCAGCCAGAGGCTGGTCACTCTTTGGGTGAAAAATCTGAATTTCGAAATTAATGTCGAACTCAGGTTATTATTTATATCTATTTTTCTAACTTTGTTGAGTTAAGAGGAAAATACTATGTTAGATTACAATACTCAGAGACCTGATATGAAATTGAAAGAATATGGACGCAATGTTCAAATGCTGGTTAAACATTTGCGAACAGTGGATGACAAGGACACCAGAACCCAAATGGCCTACACTGTAGTGGATCTTATCAAGCAGTTGAGCAATGGACCTAAGGATGTTAATCAGGAAAATATGCAAAAGTATTGGGATGATTTATTCATTATGTCGGATTTCGACTTAGATGTTGACAGTCCGTACCCAATGCCAGAGAAAGAAATTTTAGGCAGAAAGCCAGCAAGAGTTAAATACGTGACCAATGAGGTTAAATTTAAGCACTACGGCAGAAATGTTGAATTGCTGGTTGAAAAAGCCATCGCTTTAGAAGAAGGAGAAGAGAAGAACGCTGCCATCCTATATATTGGTAGATTAATGAAAACTTTCTATAGTACCTGGAACAGAGATAATGTAACAGAAGAAGCCGTAGCAGATAATATTAAGCAATTATCAGGTGGTCAATTAAGCGTAGATATTAAAGAAGTTAAAGATAATAATGCTTTCGATGTGATTTATAAGGACACTACTCGTCCACGACCTACCAATCACAAAGGCAAAAAGCAGAACTATAAAAAACGAAGAAATTAATTAATGGCATCATTCAAAATTACCGGAGGGCAAAAACTATCCGGTGAAATCCACCCCCAAGGCGCTAAAAACGAAGCTTTACAAATTTTATGTGCAGTTTTACTCACTCCAGAAACTGTAACTATCCATAAAGTACCTAATATAGTCGATGTAGTAAAACTCATAGACTTACTAAGTGATTTAGGTGTTATAGTGAAGAAGTTGGGGGAAGAATCCTACGAATTTAAAGCTGAAAAAATCGATCTGGAATATTTTGGTACTCCAGAGTATACTAAAAAAGCTGCATCTTTAAGAGGTTCTATCATGCTATTAGGTCCGCTCTTGTCACGTTTTGGTAAAGCAATGATTCCAAAGCCGGGTGGAGATAAAATTGGTAGAAGAAGATTGGATACGCACTTCATTGGATTTGAAAAATTAGGTGCCAAATTTCTTTTCGATAGCAAAAGCAGCTATTATCATATAGATGCCTCTGCCTTAAAAGGTACTTATATTCATTTAGATGAAGCTTCTGTAACAGGAACAGCCAATATAGTAATGGCTGCTTGTATGGCGGAAGGAAAAACCACCATTTATAATGCCGCCTGTGAGCCATACTTGCAGCAGCTATGCAAAATGCTTAACAGAATGGGTGCCAAAATTACGGGTATAGGATCCAACTTGTTAAAAATTGAAGGAGTAGAATCCTTGAAAGGCACAGAACATACCATGTTGCCTGATATGATTGAAATTGGCAGTTTTATAGGTCTTGCAGCCATGACTCAGTCGGAAATTACCATAAAAAATGTAGGCTTAGAGCATTTAGGCATTATTCCGGATACTTTTAAGCGTTTGGGCATTAAAATGGAATTCAGAGGAGATGATATTTACATTCCTGCACAAACCAATTATGAAATAGAGACATTTATTGATGGCTCTATCATGACTATAGCAGATGCTATCTGGCCTGGATTTACTCCTGATTTAATAAGCATAATGCTGGTAGTGGCTACACAAGCAAAAGGCACAGTTTTAATTCACCAAAAAATGTTTGAAAGTCGTTTGTTCTTTGTGGATAAATTGATTGATATGGGTGCTCAAATCATCTTATGCGATCCGCACAGAGCTACAGTGATTGGTTTAAATCGTCAAATCAATTTACGAGGAATCTCAATGACCTCTCCTGATATTAGAGCGGGTGTTTCCTTATTAATTGCAGCCTTATCTGCCGAGGGTGAAAGTACTATACACAATGTAGAGCAAATCGATAGAGGTTATCAAAATATTGATACTCGCCTACAAGCTTTAGGCGCTAAAATTGAAAGGGTAGATTAACTAATTGAATTTTGGGTGTAAGCGTGCTGTTTTTTTTAGCCATATCATCAAAAATATGACACGAACTGAAAGCTCGCGCCAGCTTTTTTTTACCTATTTCCCTTAGCTCCATGGTTCCATAGATGTCGGTACCTCCTTAGAGGTCAGACATCTGACCGAACTCTCTAATATCCATAAACATGATCATCAACTCTTATTAAACCATGCTATACTTTAAATAAAAAAAACCTCGCTTCAGCGAGCCTTTAAAAGGCTATTGCTTTATTCGGCTAAAGCCGAAGTGGCTGATCTCGCGGAGCCGCAATCCTGCCTGTCGGCAGACAGGGGCGCAACGGCCCGCTAAGAAAATAAAAAATATGTTAAAGTATTTTTATATAGTTAAATCTGATATATCTTCTTTTCCTAAATACGCAGCATTCCTTTGTGCCTCGTGGTTAAAACCTCGCTTTAGGGAGCCATTTAAACCTATGGCTTTAATAATATCTATTAAAGCTGAAGAGGCTGGTCTCGCCAATTCGCAATCCTGCCTGTCGGCAGCCAGAGGCGCAACGGCTCGCAGAGAAAAGGAAATTTCTTCCAAAGAAATTTAAGACAGCTATATTCATCTTTCTTTTTTTCTTAAATGCGAAGCATTTCCTTTATGTCTTAGAATCTTTGTGGTTCCCTTATCGCTTCAGCGATTCGCTCCTTCTGATCATCATTTTTCAATGAAACACAAGACCTCTCTGAGGTACCGACTTCAAAGCAACTTATAGCTTAGCATATATTTTCTTACAAAAATTTCCTTCCCAACTACTTATTTAGTAGTTTTAGTTTTTAACCAAAATCCATATGATCAATAAGTTAACGGCATTACTGATTTTCTTTGCTCTGCTGGGATGCGAAGAAAAAGAGGACAAAAATGAGCAGGAGGCTTTGGAAATCGCCACTAATAAAGCGCCTAGCACTTTAGTTAATATTGATACAGCTGAAGTAAAGCCCTTTTATCTATTAATTGAATCTGCAGGAAAGGTTACTTCCGCCAAGGATGTAGTTGTGTTGTCACAGTTTCAGGGTATAATAGAAAAAGCCAATATCAAGGAAGGTTTATATGTAAAAAAGGGTGGAACATTAATTGTATTTAATCAAACAGAAGCATTATTAAAATACAAAAAAGCCAAATTAGATTTTGAGAAGAACGAATTAGAATTCAAAAACAACCTTATTGGCTACCCTAAATTATTAGCCTTGGAAGAACCTTCAAAAGACAGCTTGTACATAAACCTCAAAAAAGGAAGTGGTTTAGAAGAAAGTGGACTTTTATTACAAGAAGCAGAATATGCCTTGGCTAAAACACGCATTAAAGCTCCTTTTTCCGGGTTTATTTATGATATACAGGTTTTTTCAGGAAAATCAGTTAATATAGGTGATGAGTTATTTGCTCTTTATAATAATGAGATTTATGTAGAAGTTAATTTATTAGAGAGCGAGGCAGTAAATCTTTCTAAAGGAGATCCGGTGCTTATCAACAACTCAAATATACAGAAAAATTTTACCGGTAACGTAGCCTCCATTAACCCAAAAGTGGATGAGAATGGCTTAGTAAAAGTAAAAATTCTTACCAAAGACAGCAAAGACTTATGGCCTGGAATGAATGTTTCCGTAGAAATTAAAATCCCAAAAGGTGTAAGGCTTCAGGTACCTAAGGAGAGTTTGGTTTTGCGTTCAGGCAAGGCAGTAGTATTCACTTTGGAAAACGAATTAGCCAAATGGAATTACGTAACTGCCGGTTTAGATAATGGCAAAGAAGTGGAGATTATAGAAGGCATAGAAGCAGGTAAAACTGTTATAACCAATAACAACCTGCAATTAGCCCACGATGCCCCGGTAAGTATAGCCAATAAAGCCGAATAATGACCAGATTTCTACTGCAAAGACCTATTGCTGTAATTATGACCTTCATTGCACTTATTGGATTAAGTGTGATTGCGTGGTTGAACAGACCTGTCGCCCTCCTACCAGATATTGATGTGCCTGAGATGGCTATTAGGATAGATTATGCAAATGCGTCTCCCGAAGCCATTGAAAGCAGCGTACTCAAACCTATGCGTGAATCACTCGCAACCATGCAAGGCTTATCAGATATGGAATCAGTAGCCTCCAATGAAAGTGGCATAGTTAGGTTACGCTTCCAATACGGGCATAGAATGGATTTAGCCTTTGTGGAAGTGAATGAAAAGATTGATCGCTTAACAGACCGATTGCCAAAAGGAATGAGCAGGCCAAGTGTAATCCGCGTAAATTATACTGATATTCCTGTAGCAAAAATCCAAATGGTACCGCAAAGTGCTGATTTAATGAGTGATGCTTCTATTTTTGCAGAGAATATCATTAAAAAAAGAATTGAACAGATAGAAGGAATATCTTTAGTAGATATTAATGGGCTTGTTAATCAACAGGTTAGTATAATACCACAGCTTCGGGTGATTGAACAATTGAATATCAGTCAGGAAGTGCTTATTCAAGCTATTCGTTCTGCCAATCAGGAATTAGGAGGTGTAATAGTAAAAGATGGTCAGTATCAATATTATATGCGGATGGCCGGCCGGCTCACAGGTGCAGAGGACATTAGCAGAATACCGGTAAAAATAGCCGACAATAAATATGTGCCCCTATCTGATTTAGCCCTAGTGATAGAAGCTGAAGAAAATGTAAAAGGTATGCATTTCTATAATCAGCAAAGAGCAATTGTAATGAATGTGCATAAGCAACCACAGGCTGTAATGACAGAGTTAGTACCTAAAATTGAAGAGTCAGTGGAAATCTTTAAAAAAGATTATCCTTCAATTGATTTTTATATCACACAAGATCAGTCTGCTTTTCTAAAAGCCGGAATAAGTAACCTCCAGGGTAGCTTATTATTTGGTGGCTTATTTGCTTTCGGAGTCTTATTTTTATTTATGGGCTCCTTAAGACTACCTATTATTATGGGAATTAGCTTACCCCTTTCCCTCATTTTATCCTTTCTGTTTTTTGCCATTTTCGATTTAAGCATCAATATCATTTCATTGAGTGGTTTAGCTTTAGGCTTAGGAATGCTGATAGATAACGCCATCATTGTATTGGAAAATATTAGTAGAAAACGAGAGGAAGGTTTAGATCTGCTAAATGCTTGTATAGAGGGAGTAAGTGAAGTGCAAGGCGCTTTAATAAGTTCCGTACTGACCACCTTAGCCGTTTTTATTCCTTTAGTATTTTTAAGCGGTGTTAGCGGGGTACTATTTTTTGATCAAGCCGTATCAGTAGCTATCATATTGTCCGTTTCACTTTTGGTTTCCTTTATTTTGCTTCCTCTCTTGTATAAAATGTTTTTCAGCAATAAAAGCACTTTTAAGAAGCAAGATAGCAAGGTTTTTATTGGTATTTCCAGCGCTTTCAGTAAAAGCCATCATTGGGTTTTTGGTCATAAAGCTTTGACTTTTATACTCATCCTGTTATTAATTCCTGCGGGAATTATCACTTATAATTTACTGGATACCAAAGGACTACCTAATATTACACGTAATGAAGCTGTGTTAGAAATACATTGGAATGAGCCGATTGATGTGCAAGAAAATGCTAATCGAGTGAAGGCGATCTTAAACCAATACAAAGATCAGGTGGAATTCACTGAAACGGATGCAGGAATAGCTCAATACTTACTCAATATTGATAATTCTGAAATACAGCAAAGCAAAATTTACTTACAATTTGCAAAAGACAATAATAAGGAGGCTGTTTTAAAAAGTTTAACGGATCGGATAAAAGAGCAATATCCAATAGCTAATTTTAGTGTTTTGGAAGCTAAAAATGCTTTTGACATGCTTTTCGCCACAAATGAGAACTATTTTGAAGTAAAATGGCGTGATCCTGGTCTAAAGGAGAATAATGCCCAAGCAGTTAAAAGTGTTTTGAATGACTTTCCAGTAAAAAATTATGTACAGGGAGCTTCATTAGATGAAGAAACCAGTATAATTTTGAGAGTTAATCAATCAAAATTAATACAGTACAGCATTGGAGCCGATCCGTTGCTTACACAATTGGAAAGGGCTCTGGGTGAATTTCAAATATCGGAATTGAAACAATTTTCAGTGATTACTCCAATTGTACTTCAGGCACCTCAGAATGAGTTTAGGCGCTTGATTGAAACTACTTATATTGAAAATAGTGAAGGAGCCAATTATGCTTTGAGCAATTTTATCGATTACCAATGGGGCACCAGGCTGAAAAAAATTACTTCCGATGCTACCGGTCCATATTTCTCTATTGCAATAAATGAGAATGAAATAGCCAAACAAGAAGAAATTGAAAAAGGCATTAATCAATGGAGCATTAAAAATGAATTACTCACTACCACAGCAGGAAGGTATTTTACAGATAAAGACAACATTCGTGAACTAATGTTTATTCTATTAATCTCGGTTATGCTACTATATTTTATATTGGCCGCTCAATTTGAAAGCTTTTGGCAACCTCTAATTGTGATTTTCACTTTGCCTTTTGGTATCATTGGAGCAATTTTATTTCTGTATATAGGAGGTAGTAGCATCAATATTATGTCGGCTATAGGCATGGTAGTTATGCTGGGAATAATGGTAAATGATGCTATACTGAAGGTTGACACTATGAATAGAATGGTGCGCAATAAGGTTGCTAATACTAAAAAAGAACTATACGAGGGTATTTTTGAGGCAGGAAAGATAAGATTAAAGCCGATTTTAATGACTTCCATTACCACTTTATTAGCTTTGAGTCCTGTATTGATTTCCGGTGGCTTAGGAGCTGAGCTGCAAAAACCTTTAGTGTTGGCAGTAATGGGTGGGCTGACCATTGGCACCTTTACCGCTTTGTATTTTGTACCCTTAATTTATTATACTGTGGTGAGTAAAAGAATAAAACTTAAGCACTAATGATTTTGAAATATTAGTACCTTTTTGGTTCGTTAAAAATAATACCTTCTTAGCCATTGTATAATAAACTTTTTAGTGAGTAATTGCGCCCATGGTTTTAAACTATATCTGGATTGCCTTTTTCTTAATAGCTTTTGTGTTTGCACTGGTGAAATGGATTTTCATGGGCGACATGGAAATATTTCCAGCTTTAACGCAAGCCACCTTTGATATGGCCAAAACAGGTTTTGAAATCTCTTTAGGCCTCACCGGAGTGATGACCCTTTGGCTGGGCATAATGAAGATAGGAGAAAATGGAGGCATGGTGAATGTGCTTTCCAGAATTACCTCTCCCCTTTTTTCCAGGTTATTTCCTGAGGTACCAAAAAACCACCCGGCTATGGGAGCTATGCTCATGAATATCTCTGCTAATATGTTGGGATTGGATAATGCCGCTACACCATTAGGCATAAAAGCCATGCACAGTTTGCAGGAGCTTAACCCCAACAAAGATACCGCTACCAATGCCCAAATCATGTTTTTGGTCTTAAATACCTCCGGCTTAACGCTTATTCCGATCAGTATTATGGTTTATAGGGCTCAGATGGGAGCAGCTGATCCTTCAGATATTTTTAT
>JBBSPJ010000049.1:0-16706 GCA_038258905.1 Cytophagales bacterium | reverse complement strand
GATTTAGTAAGGGTAATAGCCCCTTATGCTCCACATATTTGTGAGGAGTTATGGGAAATGTTGGGTAATAAAGGGAGTGTTTCAGAGGCTGGGTGGCCTAAATTCAATCCGGAATTAATAAAAGAAGATGACTTTACTTACCCTGTTTCTGTGAATGGTAAGCATAGAGATAATATGAGCTTTTCTGTAAATGCACCTAAGGACGAGATAGAAAAAGCAGTATTGGCCAATCCTGTTATTCAAAAATGGATTGAAGATAAACCTATTAAAAAGATGATCATTGTGCCTAACAAAATCGTGAATATTGTGGTGTAATGAAGGGTGATAATTTCAGAAAGAAACTTTTCGATAGAGGTTATTTTCTGACTTTTTTCTTTTTACTTTATATATAATTGATCCTATGAAAAGCAGTTTAGTAGTACATGAATATTACAAGCGAGTATTTGAAGATTATACGGTTTTAGTGCAATTGAATCCACTTGATTTTACAGGACTGGAGCTTATTATCCATCCAGATAAAAAGATAGAAAAAACCAAGATGACTTTTGATGAAGATATAAAAGAGGATTTGGAGATAGATGGCTTTGCAAAATCTAATGCCATTGAGTTTAATATGTATTTAAAAGGGCTGGCCTAAGTTTTTGTATTGCAACTTTATCAATTTTAAAGTAGTTTTACTAAGAAGAAATAGTTTGATTTAATTGAAATCTGCCATGAAAGAGCTTTTAAAAAGAATTACTATTCATCCTGAAATTTGTCACGGAAAACCATGTATTAGAGGCATGAGGTGGCCTGTAGAAGTTATTATTGATTTGCTGGGCTCAGGAATGACAACCGAAGAAATTTTGGAAGACCATCCAGAATTACAAAAAGAAGATATCCTTGCAAGCCTTAATTTTGTAAACCTTTATTTGAAAGGTCATACAATTAAAAGTGTTGCTTGATGAAATTCGTAAAATCTTCTCAGCAACATTAAAAACTTCATTACATGTTGTAAAATTCTAATTTTAGTGCTTTTATTTATTTCAGTACATCAATAGCTTTGCCCATCATTACTTTTTATCTTTTTTAGTTGTTCTTCAGTCAACCCTGTATACTTTATTATTTTTTCTATAGGTTCATTTTCTTTTTGCATTTCTTTAGCTATTTCTAAAGCTTTTTCTTCTTTGGCTGTATCCAAGGAATTTTTCAGGTCACGGTAATATTTCAAACTATCTTCATATGACTGAATCTGCTTAGGGGTAAATCTTGCAATTTCTGCTGTTTCAAAGAGTTTGTCAAATATTTGTTCCCTTAGTTTATCTGGCACTCTGTCGAGTTTATTAAGATTCCGTAAAACAAAAAGCCATTTATCGAACCTTGTTTCAAGTTCATCAATGGTTTTATTGAATTTCGGCATTTGAAGGTAGATAAATGTAAGCTTGTTATAGAATACTTTTTTTGTTTCTATATCTGTCAATTTTACATCATAACGGTACTTGTCAGGTTCATTCTTATCTTCATCAAATACAAAATCAAGGATTGCAATGGTGTACACTGCTTTTAGTTCATAATTCCAATCTGCGCGTTTTGCCTGATCTCTTATCGGGAAAGTGGAGTAATATACTGTTCTATCCTTAAAGAAGTTCTGCTTAGTCTTTTGCAGTTCTACTATAAATTTTTCGCCTTTTTCATTTTCACAGTAAAGATCAAATATAGCTTTTCTATCAACGTCACTAGCCCCTAATTGCTCTCCTTTTAGATAAGTCAAATCTTTAATTTCCCCTTCTTCCTCTTTTAAAAGGACATTCAAAAAGTCAAGCAGAAGGTCTTTGTTAGGCTCCTCCCCAAATAGTCTTTTAAACCCATAATCGGTGAACGGATTTATGTATTTTTCGGCAAATTCGGTCATTTTCGATGTCTTTTTACAAAGATACTATTTTTTCAGAATTGAAATTTCATTTTATCTCAAGAGATCCCTTGTCAATAAATATTCGCATCTTTTTTTTCAATTCATTTGCAAATTAGGTGGTTTTGAAATCTTCGAATAGTTATCATTTACGAATAAAACAGTTCAATGATCGCATTAATTTTATAATTGAATCAGTTCATATTTCCATAATTTGCTAGTAAAATGAGAGAATTAAAACCTTTAAATCCCAAAAACCAGCCCCACCTGATTGGGTGCTAAATAAACATGGCTCAGAAACTCCGCAATTTCATTTGTTTTTCTCACATGTACTGTATGCAATATCACATCAAAAACGAAGAGAAAAGCGCCTTGCATTATAATAGATTTGCCATAACCTTTTAATCTCTCTGGCTTATTTGTGGTGTTTTTAGCTCTTTCCATTAAATATAAGCCACCGGCCATATAGGCTATATCAAGTCCGGCATTAAAAAGTAGAGTTTTCTGAAAAAAGATTTGATCTGATAGTAAGGCCGCCCCATCAGCAGGCATATCTGCCTTACTGCTGAAATAATAGCCAGCACCAGCTATTCCCACATTCACCACATTCCATATTAGGTTCATTTCATGAAAATAGGCATTTTCTCCACTGAACTGACTTCTTCCTATCCCTCCTACCACCATATTGCCTATTGCCCAGGTACCCAAAATAGCCATCCCGGTTTTACGAATTTTTATATCCTGCCCATAAGCCGAGGTAATATCCAGGCTTTGAGCACTTAATTCTGTAAGTGAAAAGATCAATATTAAGGATAAAAAAAGGTGTCTCAACTTCATAGTATTTTCATCATAAACCTTAAATATAAATTTTTGCCTTTACTGATAATGCTCAAAAGCAAAATAAAACAAACGTAAAGAGAATAATATAAGCGCAATCCCTACTATTTTGTTCATCCAATTAATGCGTTTGGGTGTAATCCATGCCCGCAATTTATGGGCTAGCACTACTTTAGAAATATCTGTGATGAATAATGTACCGATTAAAGCAATAAAAAAGGCAATCATCTGGTGACTTTCATATTCATAATTGACAGTAACCATTGTCATTACCCCCAACCAATAAAGTAAAACAAAAGGATTGATACCATTTAGGACAAACCCTTTTATAAACTGTCGGGTAAAGCCTTTTTTGATAGTTTTAATTTGTTCTTCAGGCCTATGCTCTTTTTTGAGCAAGCTCAAGACACCTGTAATCAAAATAATTGCACCTCCAACGGATCCTAATAACATAGAAACCGTGTCATTATTCCGGAAAAGTTTAACACTAAAGTACATTAAAAAAATATAGGAAATATCAGCAATGGTAATACCCAAAGCCATATAAATTCCCGGTTTAAGTCCTTTTACAATACTATTTTGTATAAGAGCAAAGAAAACAGGACCGAGCATTACGGCCAGCAGCAATCCAAATAAAACCCCATTAATTATTACTGAAAACATGTATTAATTTAATCTCTTTTCTTCCAAATAATTCAACCAACTACTTAACTTATCTCCTTTTAAAACCCTTGGGAATTTATTTTGCCCACCTACTTTCCCTATTTCTTCCATATAATCTATAAAAACATGGGTTTGTAGCACCTTCACTTTAACATCTTTTAGAGCTGCAGTTCTCTCTACTGCATAATCATCATTCAACTCTTTCAGTTTAGCATCCAGTTTATCTCTTATTTCTAATTCATTAATTGAATCGTCACTACCAATATACCAATTATGCGCAAAGAGCGAACCATGAGAAACCCCGACTACTGTAAACTCTCTCATGCTAAAGCCCATCTCCTCAGATACATCAATAAGTGCTTTGTTCATATTATCTACCGATAGGTGCTCTCCACATAAACTTAGAAAGTGCTTTGTTCTGCCTGTAATTATTATTTCGCTGTCCTGCTTAGAAACAAACTGAATGGTATCTCCTATTAAATAGCGCCATGCCCCCGAAAATGTGGTAATCAGCAAAGCATAATCTACTCCCTCTTTCACCTCATCAATCATAATCGTTTGAACATCAGGCTTTAAATTACCATCCTCATCAAAATTAGTATCACTAAAAGGGATAAACTCATAAAATATACCATTATTTAATACCAATCGCATAGAATTCACGCCCTGATTAGCCTGGAATGCGATAAAACCTTCTGAAGCTAAATAGGTGTTGATATAATTAATTTTTCTCCCTAAAAGCTTCTCAAAACTTTTCTGGTAGGGTTCAAAAGCCACACCTCCATGCACATATATTTCAAAATTAGGCCAGATTTCATGAATATGTTGCACATTATAATGCTTAATTATTTTCTCTAATAAAATCTGAATCCATGCAGGTACTCCGGCTATGATGGTGATATTCCAATCCTTAGCTTTTAATGTCATCTGTTCCAGCTTCTCTTCCCAGTCTTTTTTGCGAGATATTGTTTTGCCTGGTTTATAAAAACGCTGAAACCAATAAGGAATTCTTGAAGTGGTTATCCCACTTAAATCACCTTCGGCATAGTTGCCGTTATCATGCAGATCGGTACTGCCACCAACCATTAATGTTCCGCCCTCAAATACTTTGGAAGGAAGACCTTTATACCTTGATAGTGAAAGAATTTGCCTTACGCTGGTTTTCTGTATAGCATTTACCATTTGAATAGACACAGGGATATGCTTAGAAGATGAGCCTGATGTACCGGAACTTAGCGCGAAATATTTTATTTTCCCTGGCCATGTCACATCTTTTTCTCCTTCTAGCAATTTATGCCACCAATCTTCATACATTTTATCATAAGTATGTATAGGTATATTTGATTTAAATGCCTGATAGAATTCTTTCGAATCGGTACTTTTCAGATTTGATAAAAGATGCTGAAAATTATATGCTTTGCCGAATTGGGTATTCCTGGCAGCAATAATCATTTTTCGAAGTTCTGCTTTCTGTAAATCAAATGGAGATGTGAAGTCCTGGTCTAAACTTTCTCTTATCCGTATGCCTCTTTTAATAAGGTTACCTAATAGTGCCATATAAAAATTGAAATATTTAAAAAGTTAAATTATGTATTATTAATAGGTTTTTAAACCTTTACACTAAAATTTAATTATTAAAGGTATAAATGATATCTTAATGAATAAGCCTTAGATTTGTTAAAAACCAGAGTAATTCTAATGAGAAAAACTCAGAACATCCAAAACCCTTCGTAAAGATCACTTATATAAAAATATCGGAAAAATAAGAAAAATATCTGCAATGAGTATAGCATCTAACCTGAATGAGATAAAAAAAAATATAACAAACTGTGAATTAATAGCAGTAAGTAAAACCAAACCTAATGAAGATTTAATGGAGGCTTATAATGCCGGGCAGAGAGCATTGGGTGAAAACAAAGTGCAAGAAATGACAGACAAAGCCGAAACTTTGCCTAAAGATATTGAATGGCATATGATTGGTCATTTACAGCGGAATAAAGTGAAATATATTGTGCCCTACGTACACCTGATCCATTCGGTAGATAGTGTGAGGTTGTTAAAGGAAATTAACAAACAAGCTAAAAAGATTGAGCGAAAAGTTGATGTTTTACTACAGATGCATATTGCCGAAGAAGAAAGTAAATTTGGTTTAGATGAGAAGGAATTAACTGAATTACTTACTTCAGAAGAGTTTAAAGAGATGGAACATATAGAAGTAAAAGGTTTAATGGGTATGGCTACTTTTACGGACGATGAAGAGAAAATTAGACGAGAATTCAGATTTTTAAAAAATATTTTTGATAAAATCTCTAAAAACTTTAATGACGATAAATTAAATCTCAAAGAGTTATCAATGGGTATGAGCGGTGATTACCAAATTGCCATGGAGGAAGGAAGCACCATGTTAAGAATTGGAAGTTCTATATTTGGAGAAAGAAAATAAGATTAATTATGCAAAAGTTATTTATTATAATTGGATCCATTTCGGGCGCACTCAGTGTGGCATTAGGTGCCTTTGGTGCTCATGCCTTAAAAGATGCTCTGGCAGAAAGTGGCCGAGCTGAAACTTTTGAAACTGCCGTGAAATATCAAATGTACCATAGTTTAGCCTTAATATTATTAGGCGTTTTATTAACACATTTTGACCATAAATTTTTACAGTATAGTGGATATGCTTATATGTTGGGAATCTTTATATTCTCAGGCAGCCTTTATTTATTATGTGCAACAGGAATTACTAAATTAGGCGCTATCACTCCTATTGGAGGGGTGTTTTTAATTGCAGCATGGATACTTTTAGCTATTGGAGTTGCAAAAGGCATGTAATTAACATTGCATTCTTAAAACCATTTAGAGGAGTTTCGTTATTATTAAAGAAGGTTATTTCAAACATTTTTTTTGACGAAACTATTTTTTTAAATGAAGAGAAGTATAAAATGCCAAAATTGCGGAACCTGGAACGATGTAGAAGATTCAGGCACTGAAAAATGCACTAAATGCGGAGCGTTTATAGTTGACCATAAAAAAGAACGTGAGAAAAAACTAAGCGATTTTCGTGATGAGCAGATGGATAAATGGATGTTTAAAATCCGTGATGATGACAGCAAATTTGTGCGTGGCGCTAAAAAAGTAGGAAATGCCGGGTACTATGTTTTTATTTCTATATTAGCTTTTTTCGCCTGGTTGCTAGCTATCTTACCTGCATGATAACATCTCCACTTCATACTTTAAAATTACCACTGGTATGGGGTGCTATCATACTGTTTATCATCAATCAATTATTGGAAAGAGTAGGAAATGTTTATATACCTTATATTCATGCTTATTTGGATGATTTATTAGTTATGCCCATTATTTTAGGATTAAGCACTCAAATTATTCAATGGATTCATCCGGCTAAAGAATATTATTACTTATCTAAAACCCATATAACTATTGCTGTGCTTTTCTTTAGCATTGTTTTTGAATTAATTTACCCGGTAGTTTATCCGGATAATTATACAATGGATCCTTTGGATGTGCTCTACTATGGAATAGGTGGTTTTGTTTTTTATTGGATCGTGGCTAGAAAAGCTAAAAAGAATTGGAAGAAACTCTTTGAAAAAACAAGCACAGATTAAGCTAAGAGCCTTTTCCTTTAATACAATTTCATTATGAAATATAAAAAAAGCCGACATAAAGCCGGCTTTTCAATATTTTAAAATAATTATTTATTAATTATTTGCTTTCTTTAGGAAGGATATTGGTAACAATTTTTACTGTGTTGTTCGCACCTGCATTGGAAATAATAGTTACAATTTTAGTAACTCTACCCATTTTACCAGCGCTACTAAATTTAACAGTTAAATCTGCTGTTGCTCCTGGTGCTATCGGCTCCCTAGGCCATGAAGGAGCTGTACAACCGCAAGTGGTTTGCACGTTTGATAATATCAAAGGCTCATTTCCTGTATTCTCAAACTTGAATATATGTTCTACCACATCACCTTGAGTAATATCACCAAAATCGTGAGTTGTCTCCTGAAAAGTTATTGCTGGTCCGTCTTGCTTTTCTGCTGTTTGTGCAAAAGCTAAATTTGCAACAAAGAAAGCTGCTATTACAAATACTAATTTCTTCATTTTCTTTTTGTTTTGTTGAACATGAACGCAAATATACAAAATTTGGTTCGAAATGATCAAACTAGAAAAATTGATTATTAAAATTAACTAAAAATAATTCATCTGTTGCCCTGGTTACAGCCGTGTACAACCAACGAATATATTCTTTATCAACCATTTCGTCAGTAAGATACCCCTGATCTACAAAAACTGCTTTCCACTGGCCACCTTGCGATTTATGGCAAGTTAATGCATAAGCAAACTTTACCTGCAAAGCATTTAAATAAGGATCTTTTTTCATAGCCTCTTTCCTTTCGGTTTTAGTAGGCAAATCCATATAATCTTCTGCTACCTGATTATATAAACTTCTATACTCTTCAGTGCTTAGAGAAGGTGTAGGAGCATGCAGGGTATCCATCATAATCTTTACTTGCAGATTGGGTATATTTTCATAATCAGTCATCCTGATCTCCAAATCAGCAAACCTTAGTCCATACATTTCCTCAAAGTTGATTACTTTAACCACCTCCATAAAATCGCCATTGGCCAGGAACCCACCCGGTGTATCTTCTGACTGGTACACATAATTATTCCTAACAATCATAAGTACATCTGCCACTTCCAGCTCAGAATCCATAAAATGAATTTGCCTGCGGATATATTCATTGTATTGCACGGCCATTTTGTTCGATCTACAGATGATGGTTGTGTTTTCTATACCGTATTTATCATAAGCATAACGCAATCCATCTTCCAGCCTTTCCCCTGTCATGCGGAAGATATCTTTATAAGATTTAGTAGCAAACTTTATTTGAATATCCTTTTTTAGTAGCTCAGCTCTCAATACGGTGGCATTGTGCAATATACCGGAACCTTCTGCCTGCCGCATTACCTCCGTTAAAACTGTTTCAATCACTTCACCTCTAAAGTTGCTTTTAAGGAATTTAGCATCTAGCCCAGGGCTATTTACCTTACCGACAGGAGGTAGTTGAGCATCATCACCAATTAAAAGCATTCTATTGCCCTCGTTTTGAAAAACATAATTTACCAAGTCGTTCAGTAAACTGGAATTACCAAAGCCCACGTCATCTGAAAGCATACTTGCTTCATCTATAATAAATAAAGTTTTCTGATGATAATTCTTCTGCAGAGAAAATGCAGCTTCACCACTACCAGGTTCTGCTACTTGCCTATAAATCTTTTTATGAATAGTAAGTGCTAATCTTTTAGCATAATTACTCATTACTTTGGCAGCTCGCCCTGTAGGAGCAATCAATACATATTTATAATTAAATAAAGGAAGAAATTGCACCAAAGCACTTACTATAGTGGTTTTACCTGTTCCTGCATATCCTTTAAGAAGTAACATTGGCTTATCATCATCTTTTAAATCAAAAAATACATCCAATGACTTAAAAAATTGTATTTGCCCCGGTGTAGGTTCAAATGGAAATTTGGAACGGATAATATCTGAAGCCTTAGGCATTCATCTTATGATTTATATCTTGTGGAGTAATAACAGCCATCGTAGTGGTTGCTTTGGCAATTAGATCTTTTTTACCTCCATTAACAGCCCATATTTCGGCTTCACAAAAGCAGAGTTTTCTTCCTTTCTTAATTACATAGCCTATGGCATGCAATTTTTGTCCCATACCAGCCTTAAAATAAGACACTTTTATTTCTGCTGTAACCACATGGCAATCTGCAGGTACAGTGGTATAAGCAGCAAAACCAGCAACTATATCTGCCAGTGTAGCTGTAACTCCACCATGAACAAGGCCTTTTTGTTGTTTATGTATTTGCTGAATATCCAGCCATCCCTCAGTTCGCCCTTCTTCTATTACTGAAAGGTCAAAACCAATATGTTTCATAAATTCCTGCCTCTGCAAAAAAATAGCCACTCGTTTTTTAAAATCTTCTTGTATTAAATTTTCACTCATTTTATGTATCTTTCCGAATATTAAACACAAATATAAGGATATTGATGAGCGAGTTGGCAAAGGATAGCATCAATCAACAATTTGGCGGTAAAGTTCGTGTTAGAGTTGGAGGTATATTAGTAGAAAATGAGAAAATTTTATTATTAAAGCATGAAGGTGTTGGTCCCGATCAATATTTATGGTCTCCTCCTGGTGGTGGAATGGAATTTGGGCAAGATGCTGAAGAAAATTTAATAAGAGAATTTAAAGAAGAAACTTTTTTGGATATAAGTGTAGAAAAATTTTTATTTGTTAATGAGTTTAAGGATAACAAGATTCATGCAATTGAACTTTTCTTTCAGGTAAAAAAAATTGGTGGGGTTATAGATTTAGGGGCTGATCCTGAAATGAATCAAAATCAAATTTTAACTGAATTTAAGTATTTTAATTACCAAGATTTAAAAAAAGTACAAAAAAATAGACTTCATAACATGTTTCATGCAATAAATAAACCCCAAGAAGTTTTTAATCTAACAGGATATTTTAAATTTGTGATTAATTCCCTAAAATAGCATTTTAAATTTTAAAAATTAATAGGATAAGATGAGCAAAACAAAGATTTTTTCGATACTCCTTTTTTTAGTAGCTGTTGTTATAGGTTACTTTTTTGTAAGAAGTGTAGCAGATGACATACAAAAAGAGAAAAAAATAGCAAGAGAAGAAGCACGTGTAATAGAGAAATTAAAATTAATTAGGTCGGGTCTCGTATCTTATCAAAGAGTAAATGGGCAATACACCAGCGACTGGGAGAAACTAATTGGTTTTATTGATTCAGGTAAATTCTACGTAACTGAGCGTTCAGAAAGAATTATTCCCCGTGATTATGGTGGAGACAGTGTAGTAATTGAAATTGATACATTGGGGACTGTTCCTGTTTATGATTCTTTATACGGAAATTTACCTAATTTTAAATTAGCTAACCTGCCTTATAAACCAGGCACGCAAACTAAGTTCGATATATTCGCTGATAAGGTGATTAAAGGATCAGTTAAAGTTGATGTATTTGAGGTGAAAGACCCGAACCCAATCAATCCTAAGAGACGAAAGGATGAAAATGAGAAAGCTCTGAGAGTGGGTTCTAGGACAGATGTAACAACAGCAGGTAACTGGGAATAATATTTTGACGACAATAAAAGACATATCTTTCAAACAAATTAAAAAAGTAAAAGACGACAAGTTTTCAATTGAGAATATTGAGAATTATTGCTTAATACTTCAAATAGGTAGTCGTGATTTACAAGTTTGCATTATTGATAGTAAATCCAACAGAACATTAATTCTTGAAGATTACATCATAGATGCAACTGAAAATTCTATAGATAAGGTAGCTTTATTGAAGTCTTTATTTGATCGCCACCATTTATTGATGGTTGGTTTTTGGAAAGAGGTAGTGCTGTGTTTTAAGACAGATAAATTCACAACAGTACCTCTTTCTTATTTTTCAAAAGAAAATGCAAGGTCATTATTAAAAATGAATTGCGATGTAGATGATGATGATTCTGTGGGTTATTACAAAATAAACAGTAATGATTCCGTAAATATTTTTACTTACGATAAGCATATTTTACAGTGGTTCAGGTCAATCTATATCAATAGTAAAATTAAGGTGACTCACCAAAGTGGTATGATCATCAATAGTGTGCTCAAAAACACGCATGCTAAGCAAGAAATCTCTGTTTCAGTATATATTGACAGGTTTTATCTTCATGTTGCTGTATCGGAGAACGAAAAATTGTTGTTCTTTAATTCATTTCACATTACCAAATTTGATGAATATATAAAATACATCAATTTTGTTTTACATGAGTTTAAATTAAGTAAATCAGATTCCACAATTCTACTATATGGTTATATAAAAGAGAATTCGAGCCATTATACTTCTCTAAAAAATAATTTTCCCGCCATACAATTAGGAAATAGAACCAACATTTTAAATTTCGGATTTAAATTTGATGAAATAGCTGATCACCAGTATTTTGATGTGTTTGGTAATTATTTTAATCTATAAATATGAAAAAGCGTATTGCTTTATTCCCAGGCTCATTTGATCCCTTCACGAAAGGACACCACGATATTGTAATTAGAGGTTTAAAATTATTTGATGAAATTATTATTGCTATAGGATATAATTCTCAGAAGCATAACCGCTATTTTGATATAGATTTTATGGTAGAAAAGTTAAATGAAACTTTTAAAGATGAACCTAGAGTATCTGTTGTAGTTTATAATAAATTAACATCCCAATTAGCAAAAGAACTAGGTGCTGGTTTCCTATTGAGGGGCCTAAGAAACACCACAGATTTTGAATACGAAAACAGCATTGCTCAGGTGAATAAGTATCTTAATGCCGACCTGGATTCAGTATTCCTTATTACCTCTGAAAAATATGCAGCTATAAGTTCTACCATCATCAGAGAGGTTCATAAATTTAAAGGCAATGTAGATGAATTTTTGCCTTATAAAATATAATACAACTAGCAATTACTAAGCCCTTGGGTGAAATGACTTCAATGTTTGGCTCAAAAAATCCCTATCTAAGTGTGTGTAAATCTCAGTGGTAGTGATGCTTTCATGGCCTAACATTTCCTGAACAGCTCTTAAGTCAGCTCCGCCTTCAATTAAATGTGTAGCGAAAGAATGCCTAAAGGTATGGGGACTCACTTTTTTATTTATTCCTGCCATTAAAACCCTCTTTTTAACCATAGTAAAAACTGATATTCTACTCAACCCTGCGCCAAACCTATTCAAAAACATAATATCTCTGCTTTCAGGCTTAACTTTTTGATGCAACCTCACTTCATTCTGGTAAATTTGCATGTATTTCAATGCATCTTTTCCAATTGGCACTAACCTTTCCTTACTCCCCTTCCCAATTACTCTCAAAAAGCCTATATCTTTATATACGTTGGAAATTTTTAGGTTAACCAGCTCAGTTACTCGTAAACCGGAACTGTATAATACCTCAAGCATAGCTCTATCACGCTGTCCATTGGGTTGAGACAAGTCAATCGATCCAAATATTAGTTCAATTTCTGCATAATCTAATACATCAGGAAGTTTTCTGCCTAATTTGGGCGCTTCAATTAATTCTGTAGGATTGGAAGTTATCAAATCTTCAAACAAAAGATATTTATAAAACGCTTTAAGTCCAGAAACTACCCTGGCCTGCGAGTGAACTGACATACCCAAATCAGTTACATATTCCAGAAAATTTTGGATATCTACTGAATTTACTTCCAAAGGAGTGATTTTCCGATTGCAGATGTCAAGAAACTGTTTTAGCTTTAGCACATCATGAACGTATGCGCTTACTGTATTTTCAGCAAGCGAACGTTCCAATTTTAAGTAATTTTCAAATTCAGTTAAAAAGGTTGTCCAAGCCATCAACGAAAATATAAGATAAAATGCGAATCATCATCATTAATGGACCGAATTTAAATTTATTAGGTAAAAGAGAGCCCGAAGTATATGGTGCCTCCTCTTTTGAGGAATATTTTGAAGCATTAAAAAAGCAAAATAGTGATCATAAACTGGAATATTACCAATCTAATATAGAAGGAGAATTGGTAGAAAAAATTCAGCAGAGTGATGAAGCATTTGATGGCATTCTTTTAAATGCTGCAGCTTACACACATACCTCTGTGGCCATACATGATGCCATTGGAGCCATTAAAACCCCTGTGATTGAAGTTCATATATCAAATATATATAAAAGGGAGGAATTCAGGCATAAAAGTATCATTTCCTCAAAGTGCGTAGGGTTAATAGCTGGTTTAGGTTTAAAAGGCTATCAGTTGGGGATTGATTATTTTAATGGGGAGGTTTAGTATTATTTTAAGGATGATGGAGATTAAAAAATTCAGTCAACTATTTTCTACTTAGCTACATTTCTGATTTGATATCTATTATTAACCTTTACTACTTCTTTTCTTTGTTCGATGATATCATGAAAATCGTTTTTGGAATAACCCAAACCTCTCAAGAGATTTTTTACTATAAATTCAGGCACAGGATCAATATGGCTTTGAAATATTAAAGGCCTTGTCAAGTCAGATCTCGTATATTGAACATGACCTTTATTATTTTTAATAAACTTGCAAAGACATAGTTCGAGAAAAGATTCTAATTGGGAAATAGAAACATTCCGGAGATGTTTAGTTGACATTTATACAAGTTCTAGATTGACATTTGATGAATCTCTCACTAAGTCCTTTGTTTTATATAACTCTTTAAAATGCTCATTATCTGATAGCATATCTTCAAAATCTGGAGAAACAACTCGTTTTTTCTTTTTATTAACTGCCCAGCCAAGTTTTTCTAATTCTTTGAATATAGTTTTTTTATGATTTGTGTATACAAGAAATTCCTGAAGCATTGTTTCAAAAGATTCTCGGGCTTCTTCTTTACTATAACCATAACCTGTTAAATCTAAAGCAGGAGAATAGGTATAAAATATAGAACCTTCTTCCCATAAAAATATAGAAATGTTTAACTCGATACTTTTTTTCCCATCAGAATACTTAGCGTTTGCACTTTTTTTATCCATTTTTCACCTTATTGATTTTTAAAAGTTATCCGTATTTATTCTATCAAATAACGATTATACGAAATAGAAAGTTTATAACTCAATTTATAGGTTCTTTTTATCCTTAAAAAAGTATTTATTCTTTAATAACAAGATCCTAATTACAATACTGATTAATATAAAACTGAACACTTTTATCACCCATATTCTTGGCTTTGTTCCAGTCTTCACAGGCACCTTCATCATCTTCTAACTGATATTTCACATTACCCCTTAGTTTGAAATAGTTAGGCTGAGAGTTATCTAATTCAATCGCTTTGTCTAAATCCTTTATGGATGTCATGTAATTTTCTAATATAGATTTTACATTACCTCTGTAATAATAAGCCGCAGCATCACTGCCATCCAATTGAATAATTTTATCATAATCTTGTAAAGCGCCTTCCCAATCTTCCAATTCCTCTTTCAAAACGGCTCTATTATTATAAGCTGATGTGTTTTGTGGGTCAAGGGTGATGGCTTTGGAATAATCATCCAAAGCAGCTCTTGGATTGTTAAGATATATTTGGCATTGAGCTCTGTAGGAGTAAATAGCTGGGTTATTAGGCTCATTTTCGCTCGCTTGATTAAAATCTGAAACAGCAGCTCCGTAATCTTGTAATTCTAAATAAGCTCTTCCTCTTTTAAAATAAGAATCAGATTGGGCAGCTCCTCCCTGAATGGCTTTCTCAAAATAAGAAATAACTCCTGGCCAATCATTATTTGCATAAAAAGACTCCGCTTTGATTAAAAACATTGCAGCATCTGCTTCTTCCAATCTTTCTAACTCACTCACATCAGCTATTACACCTTCGTAATTCTTTGTCTCATAGTATGCGTTAGCTCTGTTTGCATAGGCTCTTCCATAATCTGAATCTATTTCAATCGCTTTGGTATAATCCTCTATAGCGTTTGTCATGCTGCCTGTATTTTGCTTGGCTTTACCCCTGTTATTATAATAAATAGCCTCTTCAATTCCACCACCTATTGCAGCATCGTAATCTGCAATGGCACCTTTATAATCTTCGAGACGAAATTTCGTATTTCCCCTAATTGCGTAAGCATCATACAATTTTGGGTCATTTGATATGGCTTTATCAAAATCTTTTAAAGCATTCTTCCATTTTTTTGTTTCGTAATGAGCAATTCCTCGCTTATAAAATAAATCTGCCTCTGAGGCTCCCAGTTCTTCTGCTTTATTAAAGTCTGATATGGAAGCTTCATATTCCAATTTCTCAAATAACAAATATCCTCTATTGAGATAGGTAATGGCATGCTGATCTCCTTTCGTAATCGCTTGATTTAAATCCTGAAAGGCCAAATTGGTTTCAACTAAATTGAAATAGGCATTTCCTCTCCCGTAGAATAAATCAGCAGATTGATTTCCCCTTTGATAGGCTTGATTCATAGTCTCTATTGTTAGTTGATCATTTTTTAGGTAAAAATGACTTAAACCAAGATTAACATAGGTATTTTCATCAGTAATATTTGCTAAAATAACCTTATCATAATCGGTTACTGCATTTTTATACTCCTTTAAGGTAAAGTAGGCATTGGCTCTGTTTAATAAAGCCTGCCCATAGTCTGATTTTATTCCTAATGAGGTAGTATAATCAGCAATTGCCTCCTGGTATTTTTCTGTGTTTGCTTTGGCCTTACCCCTATTATTATAAATCACTTCATCCTTTTTACCTAAACTGATAGCTTTATCGTAATTGCTTATTGCTTCAGCAAATTGATCTTGTCGGAACAATGTATTTCCATAATTATAATAGGTTTCTGGGTTCTGAGTACCGTTTAAAGTAGCTTTTTTCAAATATTCAGCTGCTTCTTCATATTTTTTACCTTCATATAATGCATTCCCCAAATTCTCAATAACCTTAGGTTCATTCACTCCGGACTGAACCGCTTTATTCAGATTAATAGCTGCTTCTTGATAATTTTTTAAAGCAAAAAAGGCATTTCCAACATTGGCATTTAATTGATTCTCTTTAATTCCTCCACTTTCCGCTTTTTGATAAGCTGTAATAGCTGTTTTAAAATCTTCTTGTTTATAGTGAATATTACCTTTAAAATAATAGAGCTCCGGATTGTTAACTCCTCCTTTTATAGCTTCATCCATATTTTGCAAAGCCTTCTCGAAATTTTCAGTTTTGTAATAAGATAAAGCAAGCATTTCAGAAATATCGGCATTTTTTGGGGTAGCTTTTTCTAAATCTGCAATTGCTGAGGAGTAATTTTTTTGCTGATAATAGGCAATCCCTCTATTGAGTAATGCCTGAGCATAAGCTGCATCTTTAGAAAGTGCCAAACTGTAATCTTTTATGGCTTCCGCTACCTTTTCCTGATTAAATCTTGCCTTGCCTCTGTTATTATAAATGATGGCATCATCGGCTCCCAATTGTACTGCTTTATCATAAGCAATAATAGCTTGGCCAAATTCATTATTTTTGAATAACAAATTACCCTGATAATAGAATACATTAGGTTCCTGAGAGTTCATGCTGGCCGCTTTTGTTAAATCTGTTAAGGCCTGCTCTGCCATTTTAGATTCATAGTAGGAAATACCTCTCATTTCATATAAATCAAGAGATTTTGATCCTAGCTCTTCTGCTTTTTGCAAAAACTCATAAGCGATTTTAAAATTATTTTGATGATAATGTGCAGTACCCATTCCTTT
>JBBSPJ010000048.1:0-16795 GCA_038258905.1 Cytophagales bacterium | reverse complement strand
TGAAATACTGGCTAAACTATTATCAGCAGGCGTAGCACACCACTTGGTTCATGAAGCATTAAGCGATAATAATACCGCAAGCAAATTACGCTTGCAAGGCTTTGCCATGTCCGAGAGGTTAGAGATTATGGAAGAGTATCAGGTGGCAATTATTTCACTATCGAAAGAAGAACTGGCAAAATACAAATATCAAAAAGGCGATACCCACAACTTAGCTAACCAGGCTTTATCTATTAAAGGCATGAGGGCTGCGATTGTATTTACAGAAAGAGAGGGTATCATGAAAATTTCATTCCGTTCGAAAGGAGAAAATCCTGTAAATATATTAGCTGCAGACCACTTTGAGGGCGGAGGCCATGCCAATGCATCCGGAGGTATGAGTGAACTGTCAGTTGCTGAAACCTTTGAAAAAATAAAGGATCTGGTACCGAAGTATTTTCAGGGCATTAGTTACAATAGCAGTCAATAAGCAATTTTAGATAGGCTTGCTTCAAAACTAATAAATTGATGAATTACAGCTTGTTTAATTTTATCTTTGAGCATTTAACAATAGTATTTCAGCAAAGGAAAACTTATTTAGTATAATCATCTATAACCATTTTGCTAAAAGATCAAACTGTAATACCTAGCCAGTTCAAATTGCCAGAGTTGTCTCAATCCGAAACAATGTTCTGAAATCTTTTCAGTCTACCCCGAAGTTATTTATAAAAGTAAAAAAATTTTTTAGATAGCTATTTTTCCCAATCATTAGTATTCATTATCAGTTATAATTTTACATTCAAATCTAAAATCACATCAAAGCTTAAAAAATAATCAAGTAATTTCGAACCTTTTTAGAATTTACATGTATATACATGTATGTACTTACATTTAAATAAATAGTTATGACACTTAGAGAAAAAACACAGGATATTTACAATTTAATGGGCGAAGGTAAATTATTAGAAGCTTTCGATAAATACTATGGAGAAGAGATAGTGATCACTGAGCCAAGAGGCACCTGGACGGGTTTTAAAGAAGTTAGAGCACATGAAGAAGAATTCTTAGGAATGATTAAAGAATTTCATGGCATGGAAGTAAAAGCCATTACTTCTGATGAAGAAGCAGGAGTTGTGATACATGAAACGTCAATGGATGTTACTTTTCAGGATGGTAACCGAGTAAATATGGAGCAGGTAGGCGTTCAGAGATGGAAAGACGGTAAAATCGTTCACGAAAAGTTTTATTATCAAGGGTAATTATTGATTATTTAATTGTAGGGACGCTATGCATAGCGCCTCTGTTTTTGTAGGGACGCATAGCATTGCGTCCTTACTTCAACCCGGCCCTTTCTAAAAGTGCTTCTATTTCTGGTTCCCTGCCTCTAAACCTTTTATATAATTCCATAGGATGTTCGCTTCCTCCTTTTGAAAGGATATTATCTTTAAAGGATTGTGCAACTTCTTTATTGAATATCCCTCTTTCCTTAAATAAGGAGAAAGCATCAGCATCTAATACTTCTGCCCATTTATAGCTGTAATAGCCGGAAGCATAACCGCCAGAAAATATATGGCCAAACTGAGTACTCATCATAGCACCCTCCACTTTAGGAAATAAATCTGTTGCGGACATAACATTGTCTTCAAATGCTGCTAAATCTTCCATATTTTGAGCTTCTGCCCTACCCAGACTAAAATAAGCCATATCTAGCATGGCCAAACTTACTTGCCTCACTGTTGCATAAGCCTCGTGATAGGTGCTACTGGCTTTTATTTTTTCCACATATTCAGCAGGTATTTTTTCTCCTGTTTCATAATGTGTAGCAAATAAATCTAGGCACTCCTTTTCATAGCACCAATTTTCAAAAATCTGAGAAGGCAATTCTACAAAATCCCAATATACACTGGCTCCCGAAAGGCTTGGATACTGTCTATTTCCTAACATGGCATGCAAAGCATGGCCAAATTCATGAAACAGCGTGGTTACTTCATTGAAAGTCAGCAAGCTTGGATTGCCGGGTGACGAAGGTGTGAAATTACAAACATTTGAAACCAGCGGCCTGACTTCTTCTCCATTTTCACGGTATTGATCACGGTACCCTGTCATCCACGCCCCACCTCTTTTTCCCTCTCTCGGGTGGAAATCTGCATAAAAAATAGCTACATGCTCACCTGCCAAATTAGTCACCTCATATGTGCTTACCTCTTCATGATAAACCGGAATGTTTTTAACTTCTTTAAACCGAATATCATATAATTTTTCAGCCGATTGAAATACACCATCTAACACTTTTTCCAACTTGAAATAAGGCCTTAGTAATTCATCATCAATCGCATACTTTTTCATTTTTAGCTTTTCGGAATAATAAGCCCAGTCCCATCGCTGCAACTTAATATCGTCTCCCAACTCTTTTACAAAGGCTTTAATTTCTGCAAACTCCTCCTTTGCTTTAGGTAAGGACTGTTTCAAAAGATCGTCTAAAAAAAGCTGTACCTTATCTTTGCTTTCCGCCATTCTTTCTGCCAGCACATAATCTGCATAGCTTTTAAAGCCGAGTAGCTTAGCTTTTTCACTTCTTAGATTTACTATTTCTTTAATGATGGTTTTATTATCTCGTTTATCGCCTTTGTTTGCTTTAGACATATAAGCCTTGTAAAGTTGTTCCCTTAAAGAGCGATTATCTGCCTTTTCCATGAATGGAAGGAAACTGGGTGCTTGCAAAGTGAAAACCCATTTACCTTCTTTCCCTTTACTTGTAGCAGTATTTGCTGCCTGTTGAACAATAGATTTTGGTAATCCACTTAAGTCCTTTTCTTCAGAAATCACTAACTCATACTCATTGGTTTCAGCCAACACATTTTCACCAAAATTAAGACTTAATTGGGATAGCTTTTTTGTGATTTTTTTAAATCGAGTCTTTTCTTCTTTATTGAGATCAGCACCATTTCTTATAAAAGCTTTATAGGTTTTATTCAATAGCATTTCCTGCTCATTGTCCAGCCCTAACTCATCCTTTTGATTGTAAACCACTTTTACTCTTTCAAATAAATCAATGTTTTGGTAAATATCATTGCCAAATTCAGAAAGTAATGGAGAGGCTTCTCGGGTGAGGGCCTGAATTTTTTCGTTGGTTTCTGCACTATTCAGATTGAATAAAATTGGTGTGATGGCACTCAATTTTTTACCAGAAAACTCAAGGGCTTCCAGGGTATTATGGAAGCTTGGTGCTTCGCTCTCTGTAATAATATTTTCAATTTCTTGTTTAGCTTCTTTAACGGCCTCGTCAATGGCCGGCATAAAATGTTCCGGTTTAATTTGATCAAAAGGTGGAGTTTGAAATGGGGTATTAAAGCTTTTAAGTAATGGGTTATTCATAATAATTTGTGATTGTATTGATGTATTGGGTGGGTTTGTATTCGTAGATACGCAATGCATTGTAGAGACACAACGCATTGTGTCTCTACAACGCGTTGTGTCTCTACAATTCCATCTGATAATGCATAATGTTGCATTCCTCAAACTGCTCTCCTACTTTCTTGAAACCGAAGCTGGCATACAATGAAACTGCTTTTAATTGCGCATGCAGGTATAATTTTTTACCCTTGGTATCCTGATGCTGATAAATATTTTCCAACACAGCATTTACCAGCGCTTTACCTGTACCTTTTCCTCGGGCAGACTCCAGCACTGCGAAGCGCTCCAGTTTAATACCATTTTTGGTGAATCTCCACCTGGCTGTTCCACAAGGTGCTCCATCATCTTCCTTCGCAATAAAGTGAATAGATTCGTCTTCAAATTCATCATATTCCTCATCAGGCGATACTTTTTGCTCTATCACAAAAACCTGCTCTCTGATAGCGAAAATTTGTTTACGTTCTTCTTTTGTTTCTACGGTTTTAACTGTAATCATTCCTGTTTTTCGTTTAGCGCATCGTTTTTATCATAAGCTTCAATAATTTGTCTCACCAATTTATGGCGCACTACATCATCTCCACTTAAATAGACCATGCCTATTCCTTTAATATCTTTTAGAATTTTAGTGGCTTCAATTAAGCCGGATTTTTGCCTTTTGGGTAAATCTACCTGACTCATATCGCCGGTGATAATTGCTTTAGAGTTAGGCCCCATCCGCGTCAAAAACATTTTAATCTGCATTGGTGTAGTATTTTGTGCCTCATCCAACAGAATAAAAGCATTATGCAAGGTTCTACCACGCATATATGCCAAAGGAGCAATTTCTATCACCCTATTTTCCTGGTAGTATTTCAATTTTTCTGATGGCACCATATCATCCAATGCATCATAAATTGGCCGTAAATAGGGATCTATTTTTTCTTTTAAATCACCAGGTAAGAAACCTAAATTTTCACCTGCCTCCACAGCCGGTCTGGTAATAATAATTTTCTTAACCTCTTTATTTTTAAGTGCTCTCACCGCCATTGCAACAGAAATATAGGTCTTACCCGTACCGGCAGGCCCTATAGCGAAAACTAAATCGTTTTTCTGTACTGTTTTCACCAACTTAATTTGATTAGGTGTTTTGGCTTTAATAGCGAAACCTCGCGTACCAAAAACCAAAGTTTCTTCAGCATCTAATTCCAACTTCTTTTTAGATTCCGAATGTTCCTCATTCAGATAAGATTTCACGCTGTCTTCAGTCACTTTACCATATTTGTGGTAATGGTCCACCAAAGATTGAACAATTTGATTGATACGAATAATTTCAGGCGAGCTTCCTTGAATTCTTATTTCGTTTCCACGAGAGATAATCTTAGACTTAGGAAAGGCAGAGGATAATTCAACTATGTTACGATTTTCCACTCCTAAAAAATCTACAAGTGAAACGTTTTCTAAGGTAATAACTTTTTCTACCAAATGTATTTTTTGTTTAAGGTTTTAAAATGAGTTAGTACTAAAATTTATGTAGTTTTGTTCAAAACAAATTTAATAATAATTCTACTGTTTTTATGCCTTTGATTACTTTTCTATCAGATTTTGGGTGGCACGACCATTATGTGGCAGCTGTAAAGGCTAAAATATTGTCCAAAAATCCTGATATACAAATCATTGACATTACGCATAACATTAAAAAGTTTGATATCATTCACGCATCTCAGGTTTTAAAATCTGTTTACCAAGATTTCCCTGCAGGCACCATTCATATTACTGCGGTCAATTTGCGGAAACAAAATAAGGAGGCCATGATTGCCATTTTACTGAATGATCAAATCATTTTAGGTAGTAATAACGGAATGCTTAGCCTGATGGATGAAAAAACACCTCAGAAAATTATAAAAATTAATGAACCCACTTCTTATAGTAATTTCCCTGCTAAAGATGTACTGGCACAATCGGTTAATCAACTACTTAGTGAAAATGAAATCGATAAATTAGGCGCTCCTCTTTTAGAGGCTGATTTTGTACGCTTTATCCCTCAGCGTTTCAAAGCCACCAGAGAAATTATTCAGGGACATGTGGTACATGTAGATGATTATGGCAACCTAATCACCAATATCCATCAAAAAGATTATAATATATTAAGTAAAGGAAAAAGTGTCCAAGTGAAATTTAGAAATTATGCGCTTTCTAAAATATTAACTTATTACCATGAAACTTCCGGCGGTGAGGCATTTGCCTTATTTAATGACCAAAATGTATTGGAAATAGGGATTAAAGAAGGTAATGCTTCTGAGTTATTAGGGCTGGAATACGGCAGCATGGTAAGTATTCATTTCTCTGATTACTAGGAGCTTTTCGGGAGCAGGAATAACCACAAAGAACCAAAGGCACAAAGAAAAAAGTGAAATTAAAGGTTGGTTTTACCTATATCATTAGACATAATGGTGCTTAACTTTAGTAAAACAGTTGATAATAGCTCAAATATAGAATTAATATTAAAGTCGAAACTTTGTGCCTTGGAGCCTTTAAGACTTCGCGAGACCTGCCTTTTGGCTAAATCCAATATCATTAAAGCCTAAGGCTTTTGTTAAGTCGCTAAAGCGAGGTTTTAATTACCGCTAAAGCGGTTTTTTCTCTCGCAAAGGCACGGAGACGCAAAGTTTTACGCAGAGAAAAAAATTGAGACCCTCTTTCAAAAGATATTAATTCAAATGGACTGTGAGCCACAGTCCATGGTAAATATTGCATATCTAAAAAAATAAAACTCTTCATGGGCCATTACGCCTCGGTTACCCATCGCTTTAGCTATCAGCATTATACACTATCCAACCACTCCACCACATCTTTCAAAAGCTGTTGACTGCTTTTATCATGATGGATTTCATGCCTATTGCCTTCATAGCTATGGAAGTTTATTAAATCATTTTTAGATGCTAATTCTACGCTGGCTTTGGGGTCTGTTATTTTATCTATACTGCCATGCGCCAAAAACACCGGGTGATGAATTTTATCAGCTTTAGCCAGTACATTTTCTCCTCCTTTTTGAATCACTTTAAATAACCTTGCGGAAATTTTATCATGAATAAGCGGATCCGCTTTATATTTCTCAATCTCTTCTTTAATAGTCGAAATCTCTTCCTGTGCTAAGCCACTATTTTGTGTGAAAGTAGGGATAGTATCAGCAATTAAATTTCCTATAACCACTTTCCATTGAGGCGGCTGAAAGGCTAATCTTAACCAGGGTGATGTTACAACCACGGCATTAATTTCATTCGACTGATCCTTCAACAGATAGTTTAGCAGAATATTCCCTCCCATGCTATGCCCATACAAGTAAAGGTCTGCATCGATATAATTCCTTCTAATTTTTCGGATAAAATACTCAATATCTAAAATTAACTGGTCCATAGAAGGTGCATGTCCTTTTTTACCCTCTGAATTACCATGCCCACGCATTGTGAGCACTGAACTACTAAAACCTTTATCAGCAAAAAATCTACTCACATGCTTATACCTACCCCCATGCTCTCCATGTCCATGGACCATTAAAATGATCTTATCCGGCTCATCAGAAATTATATAATTATGTATTTCTAAAGAAAGATTATCGGAAGTATTAAAGGATGATGTTACAACTTGCATAAAAATGTATAGGTATTAAAAGAAATTATGATTCAAAATTCCACATTAAATTGAATAGTAAAAATAAATTACTTCAATAATAAAAATAAACCTGCAGCTATAGCTGCACCTAAAACAGGCCCCACAATAGGTACCCAGCTATAAGCCCAGTCGCTACTACCTTTCCCTTTAATTGGGAGTAATTGATGTACTATGCGCGGCCCTAAATCTCTGGCCGGGTTAATAGCATAACCGGTTGTACCCCCTAAACCTAAGCCGATTGCCCATACCAAAATGGCTACCGGAAGTGCTCCTAAAGACCCTAAACCAATTGGCGTATTAGATTCATCCATTAAAGCCGGAGGGGTTGAGTAGAGAATGACAATAATTAAAACAAAGGTTCCAACCACCTCGGATGTAAAATTAGAAGCATAATTCCTGATGGCTGGAGCAGTACCAAATGGTGCAAAAATGAGCCCGGGGTCATCTGTTTTAGCAAAATGATCTTTATAGATCACATAAGAAACTAGCGCTCCCATTGCCGCGCCTAATATTTGAGCGGGAATATAAATCCATAATAATTCCCAGGCAAAATCTCCCGTTATAGCCAACGCAAGGCTAACAGCGGGGTTAATATGAGCTCCACTGTATGGACCGGCCACTACTACCCCAATAAAAACCCCAAAAGCCCAGGCAGTGGTAATCACCATCCAGCCACCTTGGCTGCCTTTAGTGCCCGGAAGTACCACATTGGCTACAACGCCAGAGCCTATTAAAATAAGTAAAAATGTACCTAAAAATTCTGCTACAAAATAATTCATTGAATATTATTGTGTCTAAAAATATGATAATATTAATTATTTGGTACAAAAAACCAGATAACTACCAAAGACTCTCATTTAAATGCCCAATAGGCTCTATTTAAGATTCCAGCCAATCCTGACTACGGCTGACTGCTTTGTGCCAAAAATGCAAATTTTTATCCACTTCTGCCTCATCTGCTTCCGGTTCGTAAGATTGATCTATCTCCCAAAGCGATTTCAATGCCTCCTCATCAGGCCAGTAACCCACTGCCAAACCTGCTAAGAAAGCAGCTCCCAAGGCTGTTGTTTCTGTTATTTTTGGTCTTTTAATAGTACATCTCAATAAATCAGATTGAAACTGCATGAGGAAATTATTTTGTGATGCCCCACCATCCACTCGCATTTCAAAGGTTTTTTCACCGGCATCTTTTTCCATGGCTTTCAGCACATCATTCACTTGAAAAGCAATGGCTTCCAGAGCAGCTCGTGCCATATGGGCTTTTCCAGTGCCGCGTGTTAAGCCAAAAAAAGCACCTCTGGCATCCTGATTCCAATAAGGAGCACCTAATCCTGTAAGTGCCGGCACAAAATAAACGCCTTCATTATCATCTATCGAAAGCGCTAATTTTTCAGATTCACTGGCATGTTTAAATAACTCTAAACCATCTCGGAGCCATTGAATGGCGGCTCCACCTATAAATACACTCCCTTCTAAGGCATATTGCACATCATCCCCTATTTGCCAGGCAATGGTAGTTAATAATTTATTGTCAGATTTTACCGGCTTATTGCCCGTATTCATAACCAGGAAACAGCCGGTTCCATAAGTGGTTTTAGCCATCCCTTTTTGGGTACATAATTGACCAAACAAAGCGGCTTGCTGGTCGCCTGCTATACCTGAAATGGGTATTTTATGGGAAAAAATATCCCCTGCAGTGGTACAATATTGTTCACTACTGCTTTTTACTTCTGGTAAAATAGCTTCTGGTATGTCAAAAAGTTCTAATAGTTCCTTATCCCACTTCTTCTCATGAATATTAAAAAGCATGGTTCTGCTGGCATTGGTAATATCAGTGATATGAGTTTGCCCGCTTGTTAATTTCCACACCAACCAACTATCCACTGTACCAAAACAAAGCTCTCCTTTCTCGGCTTTAGCCCTGGCTCCTTCAACATTATCCAACAGCCATTTTACTTTGGTTCCTGAAAAATAAGCATCTATAATTAACCCAGTTTTATCATTTATTTTTTCAGATAAACCTTCTTTTTTCTTTAATTCATTACAATAAGCTGCTGTTCTTCTATCCTGCCACACTATGGCTCTATGAATAGGCTCTCCTGTTTTTCTATCCCAAAGTATGGTTGTTTCACGTTGATTTGTAATACCTATGGCGGCTATTTGGGCAGCTGTTATATTTGCTTTTGTAATTGCTTCAGTGGCTACTGAAGCCTGTGAAGTCCAAATTTCTTTAGCATCGTGCTCTACCCAGCCGGATTTAGGAAAATATTGTTTAAATTCTTTTTGCGCTACTGCTATAATTTCAGCTTTCTGATTAAAAATGATAGCTCTTGAACTTGTGGTTCCCTGGTCCAAGGCTAAAATATATTGTGGCTTACTCATATTGCTTTATTTTAAATGAATTTATGGTTTTAAAAAATACCTTAAGGCTAATTTATTGAAATCAATTAATTGTTTATCAATCCAATTTTGATCTTTCTTTAATTCAGTAGTCATTATTTTGGCTACTTCCGGAGCCATTTCTATAGAGGCTTTAGCATCTAAAAATAATATCCTGATTCTACGTGCTAACACATCTTCTACTTTCATAGCCATTTCGTTTCTTACTGCCCAAACTACCTCAGCTTTGGTATAAGGATAATTTATATGCAGCTTTTCCGCTAGCTCTGGATTTTCATTCTGTAAGATATTAATTTTCTCTATATCCGAACCATAAACGGCTAAATGTTGATCATTTTTTTCGGTTGAATAAGCATAAATTTTCTGATTGGCAGATTTACTTTCTGCCATTTTACCCCCTGTAATTTGGGGGAAATACTCAACAGTATCCTCTCCCATCTTACGGAAAGTAGTCCATTTACCACCTGTGAGAGTCACCAGTTTACTAGCCGATACTATTACCTTATGACTTCTTGATATCTCTTTAGTTTTTTCGCCTTCATCTTTTGGAGCTGCCAAAGGCCTTAATCCGGCATACACTGATAATACATCTGCTCTTGTTGGAGCCTTAGTTAAATAAGCAGCAGCTGTTTGCAATACAAACTCTATTTCTTTTTCTAACGCTGCAGGTTCAAGTTTAGGCTTTTTCCGTAGTGTATCAGTAGTTCCCACCACCACCTTTCCTTGCCAAGGCACAGCAAATAATACACGGCCATCACTGGTTTCAGGTATCATTAATGCATCAGTTTCACTCATAAATGAGCTATCTAAAACCAAATGAATGCCCTGACTAGGCTGAATCATTTTCCTCGCTTCAGGATTATCCATTTGTAAAATTTTATCGGCAAAAACACCTGTAGCATTTACCACCATTTTTGCCTTTAACTCAAATGATTTATGAGAAAGCTGATCGGTTATATTAATCCCACTTACTTTTCCAGTATCATCTTTTAAAAGCTGATTAACTTTCATGTAATTAAGCATTACTCCCCCCAGTTCATCACAGGTTTGTGCAATATTTAGTGCTAAGCGGGCATCATCAAACTGACCATCCTGATAGACTACCCCGCCCTTCAAATTTTCAGTTTTTAAAGTGGGCAAACGAGTAGTAATTTCTTTTTTGGAAATCCATTTTGTAGTACCTAAACGAAGCTTACCCGCCATAATATCGTATAACTTTAAGCCCACTGTATATTTTAACCTATCAAAAAACGAATAAATAGGTATAATAAAAGACTGATTATGGGCTAAATGCGGTGCGTTTCTTAATAACCGTCCTCTTTCCTTCAAAGCCTCTAACACTAGCATAACATCTCCTTGGGCCAAGTAGCGCACACCTCCATGCACTAGCTTGGTGCTTCTACTACTGGTTCCTTTTGCGAAATCGGCTTTTTCCACCAATATAACCTTCAGTCCCCTCGATAAGGCATCTAAAGCCACACCCAAACCGGAAGATCCGCCACCAATAATGGCAATATCCCAAAGAACAGTATCATCAGCTGCTTTCTTTATATTGTCTTTTCTATTCATTTTGTTTCGTTTGATGTAAAAATACAACAAAAAGAAACAATATGAAAGTTATTATGTGATATAATTTCATTTTTATGTTACTTTTTACTTCTTTTGGTTACTTTTCCTTTTCTATTTATTAATTTTGAATATGATGACAATTGCTGAGAGACATAAATATATATTAGATCAATTGAGTAAAGCCGGTTTTGTAAGTGTGGCTGACCTAAGTGATAGTCTGGAAGTAACCAAAGTAACGATTAGAAAAGACCTAAAATTACTGGAAGACAAAGGTTTACTTTTCCGCACCCATGGAAGCGCCACATTAGTTTCACCTTATGTAAACGACAAGCCGGTAGATGAAAAAGAATTATTTCACGTTGAGGAAAAGAAACTAATAGCGCAGGCTGCGGCTAAACTCTTAAAAGATCAAGATGCTATCATAATTGGTTCCGGAACTACGGTAGGCGCTTTTGCTCAGGCAATTCCCAAAAACTCACGTCTCACTGTGCTAACTTCAGCTATGAATGTTACTATGGCATTAATGGATTCCAGAGATATAGAAATTGTACAGTTGGGCGGTGTAGTAAGAAAAAGCAGTTCCTCGGTGGTAGGCCACTATGCTGAAGAAATGATGGAGAGCTTTGCCTGTAGTAAACTATTCTTGAGTGTTGACGGCATCAGTTTGGAACATGGTTTTACCACTTCTCATATGATGGAGGCCCATTTAAATGCCAAAATGATTAAATCTGTACAAAAAACAATAGTTTTAGCAGACTCTAGCAAGTTTGGCAAAAAAGGCTTCGGTAAAATTTGCGAACTGGAGGATGTGGATCAAATAATCACTAACAAAAATCTTCCTGAGAAATTTTTACGTGCTCTTGAAGAAAAAGGGCTGGAGATTACTTTGGTATAATCTCAGATTTTAGCCCATAGCTTCTTATAGCTTTTGAATAAATCCTATATTTGTATTTAGATTATAAATTTTAGCAGATATTGCCTTGAAAAGAATCTTAATAATTAGTTTAATACTCATTCTAATACTGGCCTCAGGGTACGGTGTTTATTATTTCTGGAGTAAACAAAAACCAATAGATGTATGGACATTAGTTCCTGAAAATGCCTTATTGGTTTATGAAAATGACAATCTTATCAAAAGTTGGAATGCTATCCAGGAAAACCCGATATGGAAAGACCTCTTACAGCTTGAATCTATTCGTGAAATAAAAGAGAATTTTGAAAGTCTGGATAGTTTAACAGGAAAAAAAGGAGCCTTGGATGATCTTTTCAAAAATAATCCGGTACTCATTTCAATGCATATCACCTCCAATGATGATTTCAACTTTGTTTTTTATCAGACAATGAATAAATCTACTCAAATTCAGATGGTTGAGGAAGTAGAGGGAAACCTGAAACAATTCAAACAAAGCAAAAGAACATATGGGAAATATACTATTAATGAATTGAAAGATAATACTAATAAGGTAGTATTCAGTTATATCATTCTAAAGAGTAAATTTGTAGGTAGCTTCTCTCCTATTTTAATTGAAGATGTTATCAGAAATATAAGTAAAGGGGAAGAGAATTTTAAAAACAAAAATGAGGAAATCTTCAAAATTGCAAAGTTCCAGAACGATGCAGGAAATCTATTTATTAATTTCAACCGCTTAAACTGGCTATTTAAAGTTTTTAGTGGAGAAGCCAAAAATAGCACCATGCAGATTCTGCAAAACTTTTCAGGCTCAACTTTTCTTGATTTTGTTTTTGATGAGCATCAATTATATTTCAATGGTTATACATTTCTGAACGATTCAAATGCCTATTTAAAAATTTATAAAGACCAAAAAGGAGGCGATATCACCCTTGAAAATTTACTCCCAGCAAGAACAGCTTTATTGGTTCATGAAAGATTTGATAAACCTGGAATGTGGTATGAAGAAACTATGAACTTCTGGAATAACAAAATTACCAACTACCAAAAAAATCAAAGAGAATTAGCCGATAAATACCCATCAGATATTCGGAAGTTTCATGAATTTATGAGTGGAGAAAACGCTCTTGCCTTACTTAATAATACGGCCAGTAAAGATGAAACTGATAAGTTAGTATTTATTAAAATGAAGGATCAAAATGAAGGATTAAATAAATTTAATAAACTAGCTGAAGAGGCTGCTAAATATAAAGGTGATACCCTCTATTATGAGTTTTATGCTAATAAAGAAATCAGGGAATTAGTAATTGATGAATTCCCTTATTGGCTATTAGGCCCAAATTATCAGGGGTTTGAAAATACTTTTTACACTGTTTTTAATGATTATATTGTGTTGAGTAATAATATCCAATCCATAAAAACAATGGTTTTAGATATTGAAACTGAAAGCACCTGGGGTAAATCAATTAAGCAAAACCAGTTCCTGGAAACCACCTTGCAAGAGTCCAATTTGAGCATAATAGTAAATAATATGCAGGCCTGGCCCATGCTTGTACCAGGCCTAAATGAAAAATGGTCTTCCTTTTTTAAAGAAAATGAATACCCGCTTAAAAACCTGGAATTAATAGCCATGCAATTCAGTAATGAATCAGATAAGTTCTATACCAATATAGAAATGAATCATTATGAAAATGAAATAGCCTCTGAGCTTGAATATTTTAATGTATTGCAATCTGTAAGATTATCTTTGCCAATTATTAGCAAACCTTTTGTGGTTAAAAATCACGATACCGGACTGTTTGAAACCATTGTGCAGGATTCTTCTAATACCATCCATTTAATCGGCACTAATGGTAGTATATTATGGTCAGAACCTTTAGAGAGCCCTGTTATAGGAGAAATCTTCCAGGTAGATTTTTATAAGAATAATAAATTGCAATATGTATTTGCCACGAAAGAAAAAGTTTTCCTATTGGATAGAAATGGTATTGCCATAGAAAATTATCCTATGGAATTCAACAGCGAAGATAACCTGAAACACTTTAATGTAATAGATTACGACAAGAGCAAAAATTATAGATTTATCACCTCTACCGGCACCGGTGATATTTATTTGACTGATAAATATGGCAAACTGTTAGGGGACTGGTCGCCTATGAAATTAGGAGATAAAATAGCCTCTATCCCTGAACATATCAGAATCAGAAGTAAGGATTTTATGGTAGCATTGCAAGAAAATGGTACTATAAATGTAATGAGCCGTAATGGTGAGATGAAGCCTAATTTCCCTGTAAAAATTGAAGATAGGCTATCCGATAATTTGTTTTTTGAGGTAGGTAACAGCTTTGAAAAAAGTTATTTGGTAACACTTACCAATGGTGGAGAACTGGTGAAATTAAGTTTTACAGGTCAGGTAGACGCCAAAACGCAGCTCTATAAGCCAACTAAAGAAACCATCTTTAAAATTATACCTGATGCCACAGACAGAACCTATTTATTGGCAAGGCAAGATTTAAATCGGGTGAGTATGCTTAATAATAAAGGAGAGCTTATGTTTGATAAAGACTATTTGAGCAGAGAAGAAATGGATATTCAATTTTATCAGTTTGCTGCCGAAAAAGAACTCATTGCCATAACTGATAAAGTTCAGGAATTCACTTACATATACACAAAAGATGGTACTTTAATTAATAGCCAGCCTATTGAAAGCAATAGTGAAGTGGCTATGATTTATTACGGAAAAGATAACTCTATTCATATTTATAAGTGTCATAACAACACTTTCAGTATCCTTAAATTTAACTTTTAAAATGCGCTTTTTATTAATTACTTTTTTATCGTTTCTATTGTTGAGTCAGAGTTTTTCACAGGAAAGCCCGCAAGATAATACTGAAGAAACAGAAAAACTTACCTACAGTTTACAATCACCAAGAGCATCTGTAAAAACCTTTCTTAGCTATCTGCAAGAAGATAATTTTTACCCGGAAATTGCTGCAAAAACCTTGAATCCGGAAGCTGTTAAAGATGAAAATGCTAAAGAGTTAATAGTTAAGCTAAAACAGATTTTAGATGGTTCAGGGACCATAATATATACTGATGATATTCCGGATTATAACAATTACAAAGATACTACAAACAATAAAGCACGTTACCTACTCGCTGAATATGATTTTCCAGATATCTATTTAGAAAAATTCGAAGGTAAATGGTATTTCAGTCCCAGAACAATTGATAGGATTCCGGATTTACATGAAGTGGTATATCCTTTCGGAACCCACAAGCTGATGAGTAAATTGCCTAAGTTAGGCAATAAAAAATTCCTGGGACTGCATGCGTGGCAGCATATTAGTTTACTATTACTCATCATTATATGTGTAATCATACATAAAATACTGACAATTTTATTTGATTACATAATCTTCAAATTAATTAATAAAAAAGGTTTTGAACGGGTTGCTCATAATTATATACTACCTGTAGCACGTCCATTTAGCTTAATCATAATTGTTGGTTTACTTATTATTTTTGTACCTGTTTTACAATTACCCATTACTGTAAACCACTATTTAATTATGCTACTTAATGTCCTGGTTCCGCTTTTCGGCACTATCATGGCATACAAAATAGTAGATATTTTGGGAGAGTATATGATGAAAATGGCACTTAAAACAGAAAGCACTATGGATGATCAGATAGTGCCGATCCTGAAAAGAGTCGTTAAAATATTTGTGATGATTATAGGTTTTCTGATTATACTCAGTAAACTTCATTTTGATATTACTGCCCTGTTAGCCGGTATTTCTATAGGTGGTTTGGCATTTGCCCTTGCAGCACAGGATACCATAAAGAACTTTTTTGGCTCCTTAATGATCCTATTTGACAAACCCTTCCAAATTGGCGATTGGGTTACAGCTGGAGATATTGACGGTACAGTAGAAGAAGTTGGATTTAGATCTACAAGAATAAGAACATTTAGAAATTCTTTAATAACAGTTCCTAATGGAAAATTAGCTGATATGCCGGTAGATAACCATGGGTTAAGACAATATAGAAGATTTTACACCACCATTACAGTTACTTACGACACACCTGTACATTTAATGGAAGCCTTTGTGGAAGGATTAAAAAACATTGTTGAAGAACACCCTAAAACCAGGAAAGATTTCTACAATATTTATTTCAATAATATGTCGGCTTATTCTTTAGATATTATGTTTTACGTATTCTTAGCAGTACCAACCTGGGGGGAAGAATTAAAACACAAAGAAGAGTTATTGATTAGTATAATGAAGTTAGCTAAAAGTCTTGGAATTCAATTTGCCTTTCCAACTCAAACTTTACATATGGAAAACTTCCCCGGGCAGCCATCGTTATCACCTCAATATGATGATAAGGAAGCTGTTTCCAATAAACTTAAGTCTAATATTCAAAAGAAAGGTTCATCATAAATTAAATTATACAGTGAACAGTATTTTATGAGTGAATCAAAAAAATATCGTTTTGGCACAAAAGCTATACATGCAGGAGTAGAACCTGATCCAGCCACAGGAGCTATTATGACCCCTATTTATCAAACTTCAACCTTCGCGCAAAGTGCACCAGGTGAACATAAGGGTTACGAATATAGCCGCTCTCAAAACCCTACCAGGCATGCTTTGGAAAAGAGTTTAGCTGCTTTGGAAAATGCTGAATATGGTTTGTGTTTTGGTTCAGGCATGGCTGCTATTGACGCTGTAATTAAAACACTAAGACCTGGTGACGAAGTAATAAGCACCAATGATTTATATGGAGGTTCATACAGAATATTCACTAAAATATTTCAGGAATTTGGAATCCATTTTCACTTCATTAATATGGAGAAAATTGATATTCTTG
>JBBSPJ010000047.1:0-16876 GCA_038258905.1 Cytophagales bacterium | reverse complement strand
GACTATTTCAGCTAAATATTTCTTGCAATCATCATCAGTTTTAAACCTATCAGTGAACTCTAGAAGGTTCTGTCCTTTAAATATATCCATTTGCTTAACTTAATTGAATTTAAATATATGCATTTATCTGTTGACCTCAATTAATTGTTTTATTTTTTTTAGGGATTACTATTTTCACGAACTGTAATAATGATGATCCAACCCAAAAGGAAACCCTAAACGGCATCTTTTATTTAACAAGCACAACGGGTGGTAACACTCCAGAGGGTCTTTCTGCAAACTTAAATAAAGGAGACGTTATTTGGACCTTTAATTTAGAAAGTAATGCTTTAACTGTTGAATATAATATTCCCTTTACTGGTGGTATTAATAGCGGAACATACGAAATCGAGTTGAATGGGGATAAATTAATTATAAATGATATAAACCAAGTTGTAGGTCTAACGAGTGATGGAATAATATCATTGTCGAATAATAATCTACTTATAGACTTTGGATTTGCTGCTGATGGATCAATTTATGAATTTGTAAGATAAAAGTTATTACCTACCCCAATGGTGCCGCACAGGGTGTGTGACTGAGTGGTAAGCAGAGCTTGGGTAGAAGTATAGGTAAGACGAGGAATTAATGCAGTGTTGAGCGAATCATGAGGCGACCAATATAACTGCGGCAGCTTTACAGGTAAATCGGTCTTCATATGATGTGAAGGTTTAATTCATCCAGAAGAGTGTATCTCATAAACTGAGTAAGTTCTAGATTAGGACTTACTAAACAGTTCTTGTAGCATTAACTATTTGTAGAAAGTCCGTCAATTTATAGATTTGAATAATTCGCAGGCTAACCTCAAAACCTCAACACTTCCTCACCTCAACATTTAAAACCTACCTACTCCTCAGCGCGTCATTAATGTTTTCTGTATGATTAATGAGGGCCTTTTGCCAGGTGGTATCAGCATCCCACTCTTCCCCTAAATAAATATCTTTAGTGTATAGTTGCTGAACGTAATATTTATGGACAACGTCACCTTTGAAAAATTTAGTAATTTTAGAATTTCCCCCATTTTTTACGGAAATGAAAATCGTTTCATCTTCTTTCAGATTATAGCCAAGCATTCTTTTCAGGCTTTCCCCATTGTTTTCCAATTTCCTGAGTACCATTAAATACCCTTGTGCAATCATTTCTTCGTCAGTAATATCAGGCTTCACTAACCCAAACCTGAAAGGATAGTGGTTATTCATAATAGTGTCCAACTCCTGGTTTATTGCTTCAATATTTCCTGTCATCATTACACTATTTTGAAATTTTGGAACTGCTAATTTATCAATTCTTAAATCAGCATTGTAGTCCGCTACCCTTCTTGATTTTATTACATTGGTGCGTTTGAAAATTTCCGGCACATCAATGATCAGAAAATTATCTCTCTCAAGTCCGGACTGGTTAATTCTTCTTTTCAAAAGGCTTCCAAGAGCATCCAATTCAGGTGCACTCAGACTATAAACAGGCATGTTTTGTTTAAAAAATTGTCCATCTGAAGAAATACGGCCTATGTATAAAATATATTCATTATTAGCTTCATGGATAATAACCATATTTTCTATGCTTCTTTTAGTGATATCACTGTAAAAGCTATTAGTAGCATCATGGCCCGACATGATATCTGAAAGGGCATAATAGGCAACTGCGTCTATCCCTAATTCATTAAAATACTGATGGATTTTATTTGCCTTAATTTCCCAGTTAAGGTCTTTCACATTCATAAAAACCACTGACCTTTCACTAAGTAGATTTTCAGGCATTTTATCAGTTTCTACAAAAAACGGGAAAGCATTTTGGCATGAAATTCTCTCTGTAAAAGCAATACCAAGAAATAATAAAAAGGAAAGTTTTAAATACATAAAAAATAATTGAAACTAAATTAAAATCTTTTGTTACTAATGTCTTTTTCTTAGATGCATTATATCTAAATTTATGCAACAAAGTAATACAATTAAATTCTTGTATCACTTATATACATTAAAATTACCTCAATGAAACAAACTTATTATCGCTACATACTCTTTCAGATATCAATTTTGCTTTTTGCATTTAACTCTAACGCCCAGGATGCAAAAAAATTGAGTTTTCCTGATTCCTCAAAAGTACTCAATCATTTATATATTTTATCAGCAGATTCCATGCAAGGTAGAAAAGTGGAGACTAAAGGAGGTGAGAAAGCGCGCAAATACATCATTAACCAACTACAGGATCAAGGTATTCCTGCATTTGTTCCAGGCTATACCCAGAAGTTTCAATATAATACCAAGGGAAAAAATCCTGTAGAAAACAATGCAGTAAATATTTTAGCCTATGTGGAAGGCTTCACTTATAAAGACATTATTGTTATATCTGCTCATTATGACCACGTAGGTATGGAGGATAGTACCAGCGTTTTTAATGGTGCCGATGATAATGCCAGTGGAACTGCAGCCTTATTGGAATTAAGTAGATATTTCAGTGAAAATCAACCAGATTACACGCTATTATTTGCTTTTTTTGATGCCGAAGAAGAAGGATTACAAGGCGCTAAATATTTTATGCAATCAGTAGTTGTGGATAGCAGTTTGCTTAAGTTGAACATTAATATGGATATGATTGGCAGGGGAGACAAAAACGAGATCTATGCAGTTGGAACACACTTCCATCCGGCAATGAAGCCATTTATACAGGAAGCTGCCAGGGGTAAATCAATGAAAGTGCTTTTTGGCCGAGATGATCCTAAAAAACAACCAAACTGGGTAAACTCATCAGATCACGCTCCTTTTCATAAAGCAGGAATTCCTTTTGTTTATTTTGGTGTAGATGATCATGCGGATTATCATAAACCAACAGATACTGCAGATAAAATTAACCCTGACTTCTACCTGGAAACCATTAGGATGATTAAGGACGCAATTGAAAACTTAGATGCTAATTTAAAAGACATTAACGTAAAGAAGTAAAGGATTCAATATTCAAAAGCACAATAATCTTTTAAAGACCTATTTCCAAACCTATTAGGAGGGAAAGATTGTCTTGCCAATCCGGTAAAGCATAAGCACCTAATCGATTTATTACACCCAAATGTAAATTATAATAGGCTACATCAAGGTAATCCGCCCTTAAAATATTTTTTATCATAAAACCGGATTCATGATAGCCCTTGGAAAAATCCTGAAAGCTAAAATCTGCCCCCTCGTGTGCAATCTGATTGTTAAACTTTCCCCAACCACTATTATGAATTAAATGAAGTTCAGGTTTAGAAAATTTATGTTCAATACCTAAATAGCCTAAATTTTGCTGTAAAAATATTGCCCCATAATAATTGGCAGTATATTCAAAAATGCCCATCGTTTGAAAATGATTATCTATAAAAAAGCTATTTTTTCTTGAAGCGCCTCTCCCATTGAACAATAAGCTGTAAGGCACATCTCCCTCTACATAGCCACCGATAGCACTTATTTTACTACTTCCAATGCCTGGTATTTTATATTCGTGCACCGCTTTTGCCGTAAACCTCCAATAATCAAAATCTCCGTTTAGCAGGGAGGAAAATCCTCTACTACCTTTGAGCATAAAATATGGGTAAGCATGCCCTCTATAAAGTTTTTTGCTTCCCACTTTTGTATATCGCTCTCCCTTAACAAAGCGTAGGGTATAGTTTAATTCTGTCAATTGAAAAGTTTCATTTTGTTGGAATTTGTAATCATAAGACGGCTCAACAGTTTTCTGAGTTAGCCCAATTCTGTGGCCTAAAAATGCCCCGCTTTTAACATGTAAGCCTGCGCTAAACTCTTCAATCAGATCCATTCTATCAATGAAGAAATTTCGAAAAATCTCATTATTAAACAATTTTTGATCATCATAAAAACTGGTGGAAGCCGGCTCTTCAATATCATTTTTATAGGAAAAGTCCAGATATACATCTCGGAAACGATAAAGATTTAATTTTGCTGAACCACCATATTTCCAAGCCTCATCTCGCAACCCGTAGCCTGTATAAGCGGCTAATTCCAAATTTTTACTGAACTTTTCATTAGTCACCAGCCCGATTCCAAGCCTTACGTTTTCATATTTGTTGAAGGCCAGGAGCTTATTTAAACTTAAATCGATGCCACCAATAAGGGGCCACCTACCATAGCTTAAAGCTTCAAATAATTTCTGTATTCTTTTAAACCTGGGATTATCTCCTACGGAATCTAAAAATTCATAGGTTCGCAATTCTTTACTATCCAGCGGCACCGCTCTTTTCATAGCAAGAATGCTCTCTTCTTCCGCTCTTTCTTTGGGGTCAATCTGTAAAATTACATCATTAAACACCCTATCACTAACCATTTTGTTATTTACCTGAATGCTATCAAAATAAAAATCACCTGTCCCCAGCATACGATAGCCATCATTTTCCATCATGTGGGAGGTGATAAATACCCTCATTTTTGAAGGAAAATGAAATCCATTAGCTAAAGGCTCATATTGCTGCTGGATTCGGTATAAAATTTTATCTTCTATTTGGGAAGGCTCAGCAATTACACTGGCCAAGGCATAATTGGCCGAATTTATATGCATTACACCTTGTAGTCCATCAAAAACTTTATTGGTTTTAGGATGAAAACGAATGACAAATAGAGTGTCATTACCTGTTAAGAAACTCCCTTCTAGGTTAAAATCGTAACGTTTTTCACTGTTTGAGCTTAAAGGATTTAGAAAATCCTTTTCCAGGAGTTTAATGTAGTTTTTATAAAATGAAAATGGTTGAAAATCAGTCACCAGTGCTGCTAGGGAGCTTTGTTCCAAGCCTGAAGTTCTGTTGGCAAATACAATTTCCTTTTCTTTATCGGGGTATTTGAAATATTTTTCGGAGGCGGTTTCAATTAAAAAGAGGTTTTTGTCCATAAAAGATTTCATCCATTTGGCATCACTAGTATCTTTTGCCAACTTAACTGGCTCTACTTTCTTATTCGGATCAAAATTCTCTCTGTTAAAAATGAGGCTATCTTCGGGTACAAATTTAAAGACTAACTTATTATAAGATTGATAATAAAAGTTATCCAATTGAAGTGGATCATTTTCATCTTTTCTTTTCACCGCTTCCTGCACAATGGCAATAGCTGGATTAACCCCAGAGGTAACGGTTACCTCATCCAATTCTGGAGTAGAGGTTTTGAGGTAAATGATTTTATTGGGATATATTTTTTTAAGAGAAGCAAATGTCTGCTCAATTTTCTCATATCCGACAAAAGTGATGCTTATGATGTCTGTACCCTGGACGTTTTTAGGAAAGTTAAAAGCACCATCCATATTGGAGCTCAACAAAACCCTTTTTTGGGCTATAGCAATGTGAGCAAATGGAATTGGAGTATTGTCATGGTTATCCAGCACCTTCCATTTTTCTGTTTGAGCAACTGTTAAATTACAACAGACCAAACATAAATAAATAAATACTCCAATAGAAACTTTCATGAACATGTGGTGTAATTAATAAATTGAAATATAAAGCTAAATGTTTCAAGTATAAAACTATGCCAAATTTTTTTGAGTGCAGAATTTAAGGGATCAATTAAGGTGTTTTAATAATGTTATATTTGATTAAGATAAATTAAAGGAGTCGAGGCCAATCGAATTTCGTTAAATCAAAGGTCGTTTCTCTGGGACTTTTGGTTGGAAACATAGAGTTTTCTAACCCCGATAATTATAGGGGGCCACCTCTACGAGGTTTTAAGGTATTTATTCTAAGATTAATTATCCTATTATTTATTTTAGATTGTTTAAAATTACACTGGCATTTAAGTTCCTGCGGAATGACCATATGGTAGAAATTATTGCAAAATTGTTTCCAAAACCCCAGAGGGATGGCCTTATTCAGCACTCAATCAGAAAGAAATATGTTAGAATAAACTTCTTCTATTCAATGGCCGTCCCGCTGGGACTTTTGGTACGAAACATAGTTTTCTACCAAAAGGCCACCTCTACGAGGTTTTGTGCAATGACCTCAATGATATTACTTTAAGCTTTTTTAAGATCCCAAGCCAAAGGCTGGAGAAGGATTGTCTTAACTTAATAGCATTGGGAACGACCATATGGCAGCAAAAATGGCAAAATTGTTCCCAAAATTCGCTAAGGATGACCATATTATAAGTACTTTAAATGCCTTAAACAATCTCAATCCCCATTTTTTTCATTAAAGGCACTGCATTAAAGGTATGGCAAGGACCTTCATTCAACTTATAATCAAATAAAATTTCGTTGCCTGATACATCACTGTTGAAACTGTAATTTTGAAATTTTTCCAATTGAGTTTCCAGCTTTGCCAGAGATAGATCGTGCGTGCTGATGAGGCCAATGCTATTAGTTTTCATTAACTGCCTAATCAGACTTTCAGCTCCTATATTTCTATCCTCACTATTGGTGCCTTTTAGTATTTCATCCAGCAAATAAAATATGGTGGTGGCATTATTCTCTTGTGTTAAATCTACTAATTTTTTTAATCGCTTGAGCTCAGCATAAAAAGAAGAGGTATTTTCCTCTAAATTATCCTGGGTACGCATGCTGGTAAACACCCTTAAAGGACTTAATACTAATTTTTCGGCACAACAAACAGCACCCATTTGAGCCAACACTAAATTTACTCCAAGCGATCTTTCAAAAGTACTTTTACCACTCATATTGGCACCTGTAATCAAGGTAACAGCCCCTTTTCCTTCCATCAGGAAATCATTATTTACCCTTTCATGATGAGGTAATAATGGATGACCTAAATCTTTACCTTCCAATACTGCTTCCTTATCAGTAATTTCAGCTTTTATATAATGAGGGTGAGCAAATGCATAGGCGGAAAGACTTAAAACAGCCTCCCATTCTCCAATGGCCATAAACCATTTTCGTAAGAATTTGCCATAATTTTGTTTCCAGCTTAGGCTCTTTAAGGTTATCCAATAGTCGGATAATATAAACGGGTTAATTATCCAGTACATCATACCATTTCTGCTATGGAGCCAGCTAAGAATCGTAGAAAGCGACTTGATTTTATCGGAAGCGGAAGGGTTTTTGAAGACTTTGCTGACATCTTGTAGATACGCATCATCAGTATTTTTATCTTCAGCCATTTTAAAAAGGTTTTTATGCTGCTGCAGCATATCGGAAACCTTATCTGTGGCTCGGTAAACCTCCATAATTCTTCTCTGCACCGGTAAAAGTAACAAAATATTGATGAGCAAACCTAAGCCTACAAACCCCCATGGCAGGGTGCCTGAGAAGGCTAATAATGCAAATATACTTATCTGAACTAAGCCAATAATGGGGATTATTTTTAATGATAGATTGCTTTTTGTAGTCTCATCATTTTCAAACCAATTGAATAAAAAAGCCTGATCGCTAACTTCTTCCAACTCCTTTAAGTGCCCTTCAGCGAACCATTCCATTCGCCATTCATGCTCATTTTGTAAAGAAGCCGCTGCTTTCTGCCTCGCTTGAATGGTTTCTTTATTGGCTGCAGATAAAAACCAATTAGCCAGGGTATTTCTACCAAAATTTAAAGCACTTCTATTGATTAATGAAAACAAGGAGTGTCTCCCAAAAACATCCAAATCGGGCGTGTACGGGTGTGCAAAATCTTGAAATTCGTTGCCACCATCTAAATGACTCAAGGATAAATCCAGCCTACTGATTTCATTTTCTAAGAATGTGATTTTATTTAAAGCAATATTTAGCTTCCTTTTATGCTTGCTGTGGCGATTAACTAACCAACCAAATATGATAGGAAAAGGAATTAATACCATGGCAGTGGCACTTCCATTTCTTTCGTTAATGAAATAGACCGCCACTACAATGGTTACAATAAAATAGATAATTCTGAAGAAGCCGAAACGATTAGTAAGGTTTTTAAACTTCAACTGGGATTCTTTTACATGATTGATCTGCTCTGCAAAAAACTGTTTCTTTTCTGCAATGATGTTGGCAGGCTTTTCCATAAATATTGGTGTTTTACTAATTAAAAAGGGAGCTTTTAGGCTGCTTTTACTCTTTTAACTTCAAATATACTTAAATGCGCATGTCCATCTCTAAACATTCATAAACTTTATTCATTGCCTCATTGGAATCTGATAGAACAATTAAAGTATCATTTTCTTTAATTTCAGTAGATCCGTTGGGAGTTATAAAATTATTATTTCTATTAATCATGGCAATAATTGCAGTTTTAGGAAAATCAAGGGCTATTATCTTTTTATCAACTGGAAAGGAATTTGCCTTAATTTCAATTTCTGCCATTTCTGTTTTAACTCTGTCGGATAAGAAAAGATCTACCGGAGATCTCGGTTTGGCTTTTTCCGGTAGAGCCACATGTAACCACTTGGCAATAACAGAAAGTGTTGTACCTTGTATTAAGATGGAAGTAACGGAAATAAAAAACACAATGTTGAAAATCATATTGGCTTTCTCAATTCCTGCCAATAAAGGATAAGTCGCAAATACGATGGGTACTGCACCTCTCAAGCCCACCCAGGATATATAAAAGCGTCTTCTGATTTTCATCCTAAAGAAAATCAATCCTAATAAAACACTGATAGGTCGAGCTACAAAAATGAGAAATAGAGAAATAAGGATACCTATGCCCATGACAGGTACTATTTCTGATGGGAAAACCAATAATCCTAAGGTAAGGAATAGTACTATTTGCATAAGCCAGGCCAAACCATCGAACATTTTCATGATGGTTTTTTTATGGATCAGTTCCTGATTGCCTAAATAAACCGCACATAAGTAGATGGCCAAAAAGCCATTACCGCCCAGAAAATCAGCCAGAGAAAAAGTAATAAACATTAAAGCAATCACCAGGACAGGGTACAGCCCTTCAAAATCAAGGCTTATTCTGTTAATAATTAATTTACTTAGGCGGCCAAGAAGTAATCCTATAATCGCTCCAACAATCATCTGCTGTAAAAAAAGTGGAATAATCGACACCAGGCCAGCATCTTGATTAATTACCAACCCTAGAAATGCAATAGTAAGAACATAAGCCATAGGGTCGTTACTGCCACTTTCCAATTCAAGTGTAGGTCTTAAATTTGATTTAAGTCCGAGGCTTTTGGCTCTTAAAATAGAAAATACGGCTGCTGCATCTGTGGAGGAGACAATAGCACCCAATAATAAGCCTTCATAAATTGTGAAATCTGTTATTAACCAAACAAAGGTTCCTAAAGAGACGGCTGTGAACAATACCCCTACAGTAGATAGGGTAATTCCCTGCCATAAAACAGGTTTGATGGAACTCCAATTGGTATCTAATCCGCCAGAAAAGAGAATAAAATTAAGGGCAACTATTCCTATAAACTGTGCAAGCCCCGGATCGTCAAAGTTAATTTTGCCAATGCCTTCAGATCCAGCCAGCATTCCGATAATCAGGAATAAAATTAAGGTAGGTACCCCAAATTTGTAGGATGTTTTACCGACAATAATACTGATAAATAAAAGTAGTGATCCAACTAAAAGTATGTTTTCTATGCTTAAATCCATGTTGATTTTTTACTTTTCGGAAATTCTATTTTTCTATTTCGATAAATCTGCGACAGTCTCAAATCTATGGCACCCTACTAGATGATCATTTACCAAACCGCAAGCCTGCATGTGCGCATAAATAATGGTGCTGCCTACAAATTTAAAACCTCGCTTTTTTAAATCTTTGCTTAAAGCATCAGATTCAGTGGTGGTGGCAGGCACATCTTTCATGCTTATCCGTTCATTTTGAATAGATTTGCCACCTACAAAACCCCAAATATAGGTATTAAAGCTGCCAAATTCTTTTTGAACCTGTTGGAATTTTTGAGCATTGGTAATGGCAGATCTTATTTTTAGCTGATTTCTGATTATATCAGGATTGCTGAGGAGTATTTGCACATCATCTTCTGTAAATTGTGCTACCTTTTTATAGTCAAAGTTGGCAAAAGCTTTCGCGTAGCCTTGTCGCTTTTTTAATACGGTCAACCAGCTTAAGCCTGCCTGAGCACCTTCCAAAATCAGGAATTCAAAATGCTTATGATCATCATAAACCGGCACTCCCCATTCTTTATCATGGTAATCCACATAATCCTGAAACCCAAGGCACCAGGGACACCTTTCCTTTCCATCCTCAGTTTTAATGGGCATAACTTCCGGCATTAATGTCAATGGTGGTACCTGTGGCATGGTCCATCAGGCCTGAAAGTAACATAGCAATAGTGGGTGCTACATCATTGGGCTCAGTCAATTTTTTAAGCGCAATGTCATTAAGCGCATAATCCTCACCATACTGGTCAATAAATTTTTGTGCCATATCCGTTCGCACAAAACCCGGGGCCACTACAAACGCCTTAATTTCTTCTTTGCCAAATGCCCTGGCAATTGATTTTGTCAAGGAAACCAAGGCTCCTTTTGAAGTAGCATAGGCTAAATAGTCGGCCGTATCTCCTCTAAAAGCGGCTCTTGAGGATATATTTACTATTCTTCCACCACTTTCTTGTTTTTGAAATTGCACAATGCTGCGTTTACATAGTAAACCTACCGCGTTCACATTTACATCCATGGTTTTTAGCCAATCGTCTGTCCAATCAACTGCATTTTTATGAATATCAGATGAGATAGCAATGCCCGCATTGTTTACTATGCCATCTAATCTGTCGTTAAAGTAGGAAAGTGTTTCACTAAATAGGCGAGCAACTTCCATGGACCCTGAAAGGTCAGCTTTTAATAAATGAACAGCATTGCCGAGTTCTTTTTTAATATTTTGTGCGGCTTCTTCATTGCAATTGTAATGGGCTACTACTGTGGCGCCACAATTTACTAAAGCCCTGGTGATGGCGGCTCCAATTCCTCGGGTGCCCCCTGTTACCAAAATATGTTGGTTGGATAAGTCAATTTTCATGTTGATTGATGTTGATAGGTTTTCAATGGACAATATACTAAAAATCATTGGGCAGGAGCAGCTTCAAAATAAATGATTTCACCATCTTGAATTTCTAGAGAGATTTGTAAAGGATTGCAGCATACTTCACAGTCTTCAATATATTCCTGGCGGGGAATACTCATATCCACTAACATGCTGATTTCCTGGAAGCAATGCGGGCAGTTAAAGTAGTATTCGTTCATACAATTTACTTTTTAGCGTTAATTACAACATTTTGTAAAATAAACTCTATTTTACTAAGTTGTATTAACATTGAAATTCAACAGAAGTTAAGATTTACCGTAACTATAACCATGAAAAAATTCACACCAGTCTTCGCCTTTATTTTTTTCTCTGCTTTTATCACTAAAGCCCAGATGGGTGATCCATTCCCTGCCATGAGCGGTATTACTTTAACTGACCAAGAGATAACTGTGCCCACCGACACACAAGATAAGTTTACTTTAATAGGATTGGCCTATAGCAAAAAGGCAGAGGACGATTTGAAATCGTGGTTTCAGCCGATATACAATGAATACGTGAGAGAAGGAGATTCAGGTGGCTTAATCCCAACCATGAAGGCAGATGTCAATGTGGTTTTTGTGCCAATGTTTACGGGTATTAAACAAGGTGCTTCCAATGCGGCCATCAAAAGGATGAAGAAGGATATTGATGAAAAATTACACGCCAATGTTTTAGTATACAGCGGTAAATTGGGCGATTATAAAGAAGCTTTAGACTTTGAGAAAAAGGATACTCCCTACTTTTTTGTAATAGATAAAAGTGGAAAAATTATTTATGCAACCTCAGGAAAATACTCCAAGAAAAAGCAAGAAGAGATTGATGAGTTGGTGAATGATTTTGAGTAATCGAATGATCACCTAGTTTGCTAAACAAAAAAAGCGTTTTAGAAATTATTCTAAAACGCTTTTTTATGGTTTTATCTTCCTATTATAAAAGAATAATAAGTAATAATAAAATAATAATTATTGCTCCCACAGAGATATAAACGCCTCCACCTAATTGCTTCAAATCTTTTTTAATCGCACGAACTTCTTTCCGGTATTCCTTCTTTTCAGTCCTACTCATTGCATTTACATCCAATTGATGGATTTCATTTAGTCTATTCAATAATTGCTGAGCTCTGGCAGATTCAGTCCCTGCTTCAGTAGTCCTTGGGTTATTAACAATATCTGTTCCTGCATTAGTTTGTAAAGGACTAATTGCTAAAAAAAATAATACTGCTAATACCATTAATGATGATTTTTTCATAAGTTTTAGAGTTTAGTTAAAAAAAATACATAAACAAGTATACGAACTTAAGCACATTAAGAATTGTGTTATTGAAATAAATATTTATATGTAAAACAGAATAAAGGCTTAATTCAGTGAAAATTTTTAAACTTCATCGCATTTAGCTTATTACTTTCTTCCCTAATTACACAATTAATTTGGTTTAATCTGCATCTAAGTTCAATGTCTCCGGATTAATAAAAAACTAATATCTCACAACTTAAGTGTGATTTATGTAAGATGTTTTGTTAATCCTACAACAATTTAAATTTTCAAGCTAGCCATATTTGTAATCATATAAATCCGGGTTAGAATATCCCGGACAACAACTAAATAACAATTATGAAATTAATTACTACAACAGTACTTTTTGTATTTCTAATGGCTGGTGTTGCCACTGCGCAACATGCTAATATTGGAATCAAGGGAGGCCTAAATGCCTATACCGTAAGCAATGATAACAATTCTGATAATGACTTCAAACTTGGCTTTAATCTAGGTCTTTTAGGTCATTTTCATATTACGGATCAATTTGCTTTACAACCAGAAATTGTTTTCTCTACGCAAGGAGCGAAATTTACAGAAGCTGGTACTGATTTTAATTTAAATCTTAATTATATCAATATCCCTGTTCTATTGCAGTATATGTTCGATAATGGTTTTAGACTACAGGCGGGTCCTCAAGTTGGTATTTTAGCTAGTGCTAATTTGGAGGCGAACAATAATAGTTTAGATGTATCAGAAGATTTCGAATCTTTAGATTTAGGCTTATCGGTAGGTTTTAGTTATGTAAACCCTGAATCAAATTTTGGTTATGACCTTCGTTATAATCATGGCTTAAGCAATATAAATGCAAGTAACAATGTAAATGCTTATAATAGAGGTATCCAATTAGGTGTTTTCTATCTTTTTAACCACAAGTAAACATGAAATATCCATCAGCACCTAACAAAATAGTCTGGATCATTGGTTTGATCTGCGGTATCCTGGGCATTATCGGGCATTATACGCAAATAGATTTTATAAGTGAACATAATTATATTTTACTTTTAGTAGGCTTTATTGCCCTTGCCATAGGCACCACTTTTAAGGGTATCTAAATTTTCAAATGTCTGACGTTCCTGAGCTTAGTTTTACCTGATATGTTTATTTGCATATCTAGTTCTGAAATTAATTCAGTAAACGTCTGACATTTGAATTAATTTTAGGCTCACCCCATCCTCTATAAGCATGCTCTCTGCTTTAAGATTTTGGCGACATTTTTGCTTTCCACGCCTTGCGTGGCTCAAAAATGTCGCCAAAATCGACAAACATTTTGTGCATTTTCCCCAGGGTTTTCCAGCCAAAGGCTGGTCAGCCTCTGGCTGACACCCTGCGCTACCATAAGGTCGTCACTCTGTGACTTTGTTTAGCCTAAGAACTTAGTCTATGGTTCATATGAGCATAACATATCTGAAAGAATTACATATCTGATTGTTATGGTTAGGTTAGATTGTAAATCATTTGGCTTGCCCATAATCAGCAAACCTTGTGTATTTAGCCTACCATAATGTCGTCACTCTGTGACTTTTATCGCCTTAAGGGAGAGTTTGTAGGTGGAGTAACGGTCTGACCTGCGGTTCTGACCTTAGATCCTGCTTAGGTCAAATTGAAACTTAATTAAGAGTGCAACGAAGAAATCTAACTTGGTAGGAACTGTAAACGTAATTGGAATAAATTAGCCAGTTGAGAAATCTAATTGATATCTCGTAAACCTCGGACATCTAAGCCTTGTCAATTTCCTGTTAAGCTTTGAGGTAAGCTTTTTAGTTATTAATCAAGTCTGACCTCTTTGAGGTACCGACTTGGCGGGTGCGCTTTCCGGCAGACATCCTACTCTTGTAAACCGGTCTGACCTGCGGTACTGACCTTAGATCCTGCTTAGGTCAGGCGCCAGTCAGATCGAAGAATGATGTCAGCACCTTGCAAAAATCAGAAATCTTACTTTTAGTAGAATGGGGGTAAACTTTTCTAAAGTTCCAAACTTTGGAAAAGTGGGTTATCAAAGAAATAGGCATAAAAAAATCCTAATCTAAGTATCAGCTCTGATTAGGATTTTTAAATGGGAAAGGTAATATTAAGGTTGTGTTACAATGTTTGTATCAAGTATAACTGCGGTTTGTGCTAATGCACGTCCACTCAATGTAGCACCGGTATTAAGAGTAATCCCTGTCATTGATAAAATTACACCTTTAAAGCTTGCAGTAGTACCAAGAGTTACCTCACCGGCAACCTGCCAAAATATATTTTCAGCTTTTGCACCACCACTTAAGGTAAAATTCACTGCAGAGCTTATAGTAAGGTCACCTGAAATTTGGAAGACCCAAACATCATCAGCACTTCCTGAAAGTACCACATTTGATGGAGCAGTTACAGTACTAGTCCATTTATAAAGACCCGGCACTAGTGTTTGTCCACCAATATTACCTGCACCTAATTCAACAAAATCAGGTAAAGTAAGACCTGCAGCCTGGTTGTAAGCTGTTGTCATATCGTTAACTGCTGTTGTAAGGTTGATAGGAGTTGGATCTGCCATATCAGCCGCATATACATTTCCTGTTATTTGAGAAGATGTTGCAAAACCGGTGTTATCAGTCAATGAAAATCCTGTAATAAAGCTGGAAGCAGCAGGACTTAAAGCAACATCTCCTGTAATAGTAGATGCGGGCACATTTGTGATAGCTGTTTTAGCTAAAATTACAAATTGGTCTGATGTTCCAAGATCAATAGATGTCATACCTATAGCATTTGTTCCCGTAGTAAAACTCCAGGTTACATTGTCTTTAATTGACATACCCTCCTTGTTCTTTACTTCTGTTGAAATGTTTGCAGTATAAACCAGGTTTTGGTTTAAGGCTGTTGCAGGTGTAAAAATGGCAGTAAAACCAGAATAGGAAACACTTCCCGCAATATTGTTACTTCCTTGTTTTAAATTAAAACTGGTAGTATTAATAGTGGAGGCTTCCATTTCTTCACTAAAATTAGCAGACACAACTTTATTGAGTGCTACATTGGTTGCATTATTGGTTGGGCTATAGGTTATTATTGTTTCATTATCATTAGGTGGAGATAACGTATCGTCATCTTTACAAGCTACAAAAAATGCCACTGAGGCAATAGCTACTAGGGTAATCATTTTCTTAATTAACATTATTTTTAAATTTAAGCTACGCATCTGGCGCACAGTCCGAAAGCAAGTTTCAGCGATGCAAAGTTGAGCTAAGATTTAGGCAAAAAATTACATGGCAAATGTAGTGAATTACATGATTCACATATTTGTTGATGAAACTCCATAAGGTTTTGGGTATAGTACATTAAAAACCGCCCTATTTTGACTTATAAACCTTAATTCAGTTCCTATTTCAGGATTCAGAACGCCTATAAATTTAAAGTGAAGGTATTGAAATATAGATATATAGTAGCGGATAATGTGAGGATCAGCATAAGCCATTGAAAACTTTTGTTCCCTAACAAGCTACTTGTTTCTATAAAAGTGGATTTTATTTTTTTTTGTTCTTGTTTGAAGCGTAACTGAGCAGAAATGTCCGGAAATATTTGCTTCAATTTATTATTCAAATTAACGTTTGCTAGCTTATCTCTAGAAATATTTGGAAACATTTCTACAAGATTTAATTTTATAAATGGTTTGATTTTCGGACGTCTTTGGTAAGAAACATCAGGAAAAAGTTGGTTCGTTTGCATGATAGTTTATTTTAACTCAAAATTAGGAATCTTATAGCTTTTTATCATTACAAGAAAAGCGATGAATTTTATATGATTAACAGATTTGTAACAAGTTGAGATCTTTTAAACCTTGATTCAAGTCATAAAAAAAGCTGCCTTTTGGGCAGCCTTAGCAAAGAAATTAGCTTTAATTTGATCTGTTGGAGCAGATTAATTTATATTATATTTTTTTAATTAATTTCAAAAGTGCCTCACGTGTTTTGCCCAGTTGTTTTTCAAGTCGGCTTAATACTTCTTCCATTTTTTGGTCTTCCAACAGCGAGTCTTTTTCCTTTAGGGTAGTAAATATGTTTTTTAGCTTTTCTTTCTTTTCAGACCAGTTAGTCATAGTTAAAACCTTAAAAGTGCTAAATTATATTCTTCTGCCGCTAATTAGTCTGAAAATGATAGCAATTACCGCTATAACCAATAAAACGTGAATAATGCCCCCAGCGCTGAAGCCTATATAGCCTACAGCCCATAATATAACAAGTATAACAGCGACAATGTAAAGTAGATTTCCCATGATTTTTTTTTAATTTAGTTAAGTGTTGATTTCGTCTTTTTTAAGGTACAAAAATAGCTTTACAAACAACTCTGCACCTCTAATTTTATGAGTACAAATTAAGTGGATATATGAAAGAATATGCTTACATCGGGATACAATATTATTACATATATCACAGATTTTTACTATTTTATCTAATGCTTTTTAAAACATTAGTGCCGAAATTCATTGATCTCCGGGCAAAAAAAAAGCGCTGTCTGATTTATGATCAGACAGCGCCTCTTAAATATCGTAATTAAATGTATCGGTTTACAAAAGGATAATTAATAACAATAAAATGATAATTATTGCTCCAACAGAAATGTAAACACCACCACCAAGTT
>JBBSPJ010000046.1:0-17064 GCA_038258905.1 Cytophagales bacterium | reverse complement strand
GGTCCTTGCGCACTTAAGCCATTGACAAAGAACTGATAAGTGCTAGCTCCGGCAGCAGTGAAGGTGACCGTAGTACCCGCACAAATAATATTATCTCCATCATCGTCATTGCTTAGCGTGACGGTAGGTAAAGGGTTGATGGTAATAGTTTCGGTATCTGTAAGGTCATTAGTACATAGTGTGGTAGCATTGGTGGCTCTCACAGTAATTGTTTCATCGGCTCCTAATCCTGTAAAGACATCAGAGGTGATGGTAATACTTCCTCCGTTACCACCCACTACAGAAGAGAAGGCGGCAGGAGCTTGATTGAATAACTGATAGTTGACTCCATTCTGCGTACCAGAGATGGTAAAGGTAAGTGTACCACCATCACAAACCTCTGTTTCTGATGGAGTAACAGCTAGATTATTAAGAGGTAAAGGGTTTACTAATAAATTTACAACAGTCGCTTCACCTTCACAGTTTGATGCGCTTGTTTCAGTTACATAAACACTTGTGGTGCCGGCCGTAGAGTTATTAAAACCAATATCAGATAAAGCTGGACTACCACCGGTATATAGAATAGTGACCAAATTAACATCGCTATACCATTTAAAGGTGCCTCCTGCTCCGCTAGCTACTTGCGCGCTAATGGTTTCTCCTACACAGATAGTTTGATTCTGATTTGTAACAGAAGGCGGGGAGGGAAGAGCTTCTACTGTTAAAATTGCCGGATCCGAATTAATAAAAGGCAAACATATACCAGTTATTTCTACTTTATAGCTATTATTATTAACAGAAATAGGTACGTTATTAATTTGTAGTGTTGCAGAGTTAAAATTTGAGTAAATGCCACCATCTGTTGAATTGTCGATAGGTACCCCATTTCTTTGCCATTGATAGGATAATCCCGCTCCTGATGCGGTAACATTAAAATTAGCTATATCACCTACACAATTTGTGGAAGGTGAAGGTTGGCTGATGATTGCAGGAGATTCTATGCTGGTCAAAGTTCCATAGATTGAACTGATCCCGGCCCCATTTATTGTGGCATCGGTTCCGGAGCCAGATACTCTAATTATGTTTCCTGATGAAGCAGCTGTAATGGCTTTAACTTGGAATCCTCTAAAAATAAATTGATCGGGGATATTATTGTTATTAACTACAAAATTTATCTCTATATAAGTATCGGTTACCGTAAATGAATTATCGTAAGTAATATCACCACCCGGATATATTACATTTCCTATTCCGGCATCTTGCCTGAATTCAAAATTTGAAGGTAATTGCAATCTTAAGTAAACAGTTGACCCTCCTGATGTAGAAAAATCGGCATTATCTCCTTCAGTAATAACAATATCACCTAAAACGTAATATCCACCATCAACACAAATATTACTTAAATTAGCTGTAGTAACTGTTACCTGAGAATATGCTTTTATACTCATTAACGATAATGAGCATAGGATGAAAAGAAATTTTATATTTGAGTAAATGTTTTTCGTAATCTTATCTTTAAATGTACAGTACAATATATTAAAATAGAGAGCAATTGACAAATTTATATCTTTTAATAGAATTTCAATAAAAATTTATCTGCATCAATCCTTAGTTTATCGAATAATATTCAAATATCTTTTAGTTATAGGGTAGAATCATGGAATTGTAAAATTTCCTTAATTTTTAAAAATTTAATTTTATGAGTCCAACAGCTCGAGCATTATTTTCAAATTCTAAACTTGACAATACTAAAATTTTATCATCTTGCCGCGAAACCTTTATTTTCTTAATATTATAAAATCTACTGCTTACAAAATCAATTGGCTCTTCACTTAGCAAATCACCAGAGGAGGAAAATTTAAATAAGTGAGAAGGACCAATATTTTCATTATTATCACGGGTAGTAGAAGCAATATAAATATTACCAAGTGAATTTTGTGCTATTGAAACCACGTAATTCCCAAAACCCTCATCAATATTATTGTTGGTCTTTTCAAAGCCTAATTGATTTTCCGAACCTATTAAAGGATTGAAGTCATCTCTAATCAAAAATAAGTTATCAGTAAGCGAATTATTTTCACTTGTACCATAAGATCCAGCGTAATATAATGTACCTGTGATAGGATCTTTTAACGCATCTCCAAGATTTTCTTGATTAGGGTTATAAATTCTTGGTGTGAAAGGTGAAGGTGAATTATATTGTGTATATACTTTTCTTACAATATTTCTGGATGGATCCGCAGGAGAGTTTTCATCATTTGAAATAGTATTTTGACCAATTGTTGTGAATTTGATACTGCTGTTTTCACCTTCAAATACTCTTAAAACAGAGGTGTTAGTATTATCAACTTTCAATTCATTTGGATATTCATTTTCAAATGTCGGAAGGTTATTAATTTCATTAAACGATTCGAGATTATAAACTTGTACTATCTCTCCTGTATTGTTATTGTTATAAACAGTTCCTCCAAATATAATTTTATTATCCTTAATAATAAAGTCATTCATTTTCATAGAATAAGCTTCGCTGTTTACCAAAAATTTAATGGTAGCAGTGCTTTCTGAGATGTCACTTGCATTTTTAATGGGATTCCCATTTAGATCAGTTTTAAAAACTAAGCTTTTGAAACTAGTATTTCCTGCACTGAGAAGAGAATTACTATTAGTACCTAAAATGTACACTTCATTACCATATTGCTTTAAGGCGATGCCTCTATCAAAAGTATTAAGTGTGTCAGATTTTATTCTTATGGTATCTTGCACGTAACCTTCAAAGTTGGTATCAATTAAATAAAAAGCAGATCGGCTGTTGTTGAATATCGTAGCTAAAATAAGGTAACCATCTTCTTTCTCTATAAAATCATTGGCTTCTATATTCTCTGCACCAAAATAAAGCTTACTGAAGGAGGGTACTTCAGAACTTAGGCCATCATCATCAGAACATGAACTAAGGCAAATAGTAAACAGCAATATGTAAAGAAGAATATTTTTCAAGACTTATTTAAAATTAAAAAATGGTATGTTAAAAGAGAAACTCACTTGATAAATTAAATTATTATAATCGTTGTCTATAAGCTCACCTTGTGCGCCTATAGTATTAAGCTGTCTGTGTATTTTATCTATATAATCTGCATGGGCCAATAAGAATTTGGAAGCACCTATCTTAACTTCACCATAATTTTCTTTTATTTTAAACATACTACCTAAATTTACATGAATGCCCACATTAAATTGCTTTCTAAATTCATTCATTTTAAAATCTGGAACAATTACATCCTCATCAGTTGATTTGCTATTTATGCTTTTGTACTGTCTAAAATCATGATTTATATTATATCTGCCCGATATACCATATTCTACAAAAGGTTTCCAATAGTAATTATTTAGGATACTTCTGGCAGATAGATTAAGGTTTATCCCATTATTATTACTATTATAAGTGTAATTGGTATATACCCCATCTTCTGCTATGATATTATTTAATTCAAAACCATATCTTTGGACTTGATAAATTGCTTCACCTTTCAGCCAGAAGTTTTTTAATAAAGGTAATATAAATTGGCCTCCCACCTGATAAGAAATTTTTGAATTATATTTCAGGTCATGAGCACCAGGGACAGATTCATTAGTGAATTCCTCTGTAATTTGAATTGTGTTAAAATTGCCACCTACTATTGCACCAATAAAATATTTTGGATCTGTATCAATTTTCCGATAAAGAGAGTATAATTCTGGGGGATCAATATTAGGTAGCGCTCTATAATCTGTTTTAATATTTAAAAGTTTGATTAATGATTCTTTAGCTTTTTCATTTTGGTTGATATTAAGATAGGTAAGGGTTAATAATCGGTAAGCATCTATTTTTTCTTCTTTGGTAAAACCTTCTTCCAAACAATCTGTCAATTTCCCTGGAATAGCATACAAATTCCCGGTATTATAGTCAGATTTTGCATCCTGTAAATTCCTTTCACAATTGCTCTGGGCAAAGAGTGAAATATTAATAAGAAGTAATATGATAGTGAAGAGTTTATTCATTATAATTTATCAACTAAAACATCTTTTTCGAAAATTGGATTAAATGGAACCTCGTCATTCCCTATATACCTATCCCATTCTTCTCTTGTAATATCTCTTGGCATTAAACTTTTAAGAGCATCTGCTAAAATTTCACTATCTATTGGGTACAGTCGGAAAATCTGATCTTTACACCCGGCAAATATATAGGATTCATTTAATAAGGCAATTGCATTTACCCATGAGCCAGGCCCATTGATAAAAATAGGGAATTCCTCCACATTTTTTAGGTTCCATAGCCTTATGGTTCCTTTTGTACTAGAGGATATGACTTGATTCTTAGCTTCGTTAAAAGTTAAATCCGTCATGATTTCACCATCAGTGCCTTTAAGATTTATAGTTGTTTGTGATTTATTATCTTTATTGAGCGGATAAACCGTAACTAAACCTGAATTATCTCCGGTGGCAATCATATTATTACCTACAGCAATTGAATGAATAATCTTATTATTAGCTTCATTTAATTTTTGGTGTAACGTTTTTTCTTTTATATTCCATATTTCAATTTCACCTCTATTATTTCCGGTCACTAATTGATTATTATTTAAAAGCTCCATATCATATATTCTGCTATTAATCTTTAATTGAGGATTTAACCGCCCATCTTTAAATTGATAGATAATGCTGTCGGAACTGGAGATTAGAAAATCAGTTTTGTTATGAAAAACAACATCAAAAGCATAACCCTTTGGTAATGTGTATATTTCGGTAGTCCTTATGCGATCACCTACATTAATCACATAAAAATCAGGGCCATCAGTAAGAGCTACCAATTTTTGATTATTTTCATCCACATAAATACTTTTGATGAAAACACCTTCCTTGTCAAAAATGACCATACTTTTTGTAGAATTTTTATTTTCCACTTCCCATGAATTTATCCTGCCTGAAGTACCGGTGGTGTACAAATACTTATTTTTTACAAATTGTAAAGAGCGAACATCAACCGAATTGCTTCTAAAGGCATCATAGTATTTAGGATCTAAAGCTTTTACGGCATAAAAAAGTCCATTGTAAATATCATTATCACTGTCATACCCGGCATATTCCTCATTAAACGTGTACCCATAAATGGCTTGAATTGCTTTTAGTTCTTTGTCTTCTATTTCTTGTTGAGATTTTACTGATAATTTTTGAGCTAAATTTCTCATTCTATAACCTTCTGATACTTCTTGCTCAAAAATCAACTGCCTATTATTTTTGGCTAAATTCTCATTAAGTCTGTCAGATTCTAACTGTGCAGCCTCAGCTAATTTTAAACTTTGTTGCGCACGAGCATTTGCAGCTTTAGCAGTATCCGTTTGTTGTTCGGCAATAAATGCATTATTTTCAGCATTTTGCTTTTCTAAATTGGCTCTCCTGGCCGCTCTATTGGCTTCAGTCTTTTGTTGTTCAGCTATTATTTGATTGTCTTGTGCTTTTTTTGCACTTCTTTCAGCTTCCAGAGAGTTTTCTTCAGCAATCACTTTTTGTCTTTCAGCAATTTTACTTTGGTTGTAAGCAAAAAACAACAAAATAATAGATAATACTGCAGCTGAACCTAATATGTAAGCAATTAGCTTCGAGCGTCTTAGCCTCTTTTTTTGTAGTAGTTCTTTGGTTTCTAATTCCTTTTTGTAGGCGTTTTCACTTCTTTCTAAAAAGGTTATAACTGCTTCAAAGGCATTATCATATTGTAAAGCCCATTTTAAAGTAGGTTTTGTTTTATTCCTCCATTCTACAGCTAATTGCAAATCTGGTGGCCTCCATAGGCTGCCATTGCCTTGTTGATAATTTCCTGCTGCAGTGGCCAACCTTAAATATGTTTGGGCAGAATCTGATTCTTCCTGAACCCAGTTACGTAATCTATACCAAACCCTCATCAAAGCCTCATGGCTAATATCAATAACTGAATTGCTATTAAGCGCAAAATTCTCTCTTGGGGTAAGCAGTGCTCTGCCTTTTATTCTAAACTTATCAATAATAGGAATAATGGTTGATTCCTCCTCATCTACGATTTGAGCAATTGCATGCAAAGGTGTGGGTCTTCTTATTCCATCACCTTCAGTTCTTTTTTCCGTGATTGCTTTAAATATCTTTTCACAAATTATCTTTTGCGTCTCATCTAATTCATAAAATGCTTCATCAGCATGCCTTGATAGTGCTTCATTTACACCTCCAATTGCTTCATAATGAATAAAATCTATAATTTCATCATTCGTATTTTCATTAGAGGAGTTTATCCAATAATTCCAGGTTCGCATTAATGCGTGCTGCAATACCGGTAATTGATCAGGCCTGTCACCCATATCATTCAAGAGTCGCTGCACCAATCTGTTGGAGATTTGTCCTTCCCCTACAGCCACCGGGCCTGTGATCACTAATTTTTTCTGATCCCTATTCATTTGTGGAATCAGGTAGTGGCTATCATTAATCTTATTGGTCAATTCAGGGAATTGTTCGCAATCTCCAAGAAAATCTGATCGCATTGATAACGCTATATAAATAGGTGTTTCAGTTTGTTCAACTGCTTGCAGTATTAAATTAATATAAGCCAGAGACTCATTAAGATGATATAATTCCCCTAGCTTTCGGAACCTGAATATTTCTTCAAACTGATCTAAATATATAAGTAAATTTTTACCTTTTAGATGCTGATTTAATTGGTAAAGTTCAGCTATGCCTTTGGTGCTTTTTTTGAGGATAGCCTCAAAAAGGTTATTATTGATTAATGATTCTACCTCTGAGAATTTTCTCTCTCTATTATTAGCTTCTAAATGATTTTTAAAGCCTATTGCTAAGTTTTTAATAGGATCCAGACCTGGCTTTGCTGTAATAATTTCCCAGTTATTTCCTGCTTTATCAATAAATCCCCCGTAAAGGGTTGGTATAACCCCTGAAAACATTAAAGATGATTTACCAGTACCTGAAGATCCTAATATATTAACGAATCTATTTTTTTCCAGAATGGATAATACTTCATCACTTTGGCCCTCTCTTCCAAAATACAAGTAGCTTTCATCAACTCCAAAGGGCCTTAGGCCGGGAAAAGGATTGAAATCACTGCTTTTATTAAGATGACTAAATTTATTCACTAATTTAAAGTATTTCTTTTAAGTAAGCTGTTAGTTCATTTGGCTGATCAATTGAAATTAATGAAAAATTTTCTTCTATATATTTGTTGGGGAGAGAAAGATTTTTACTAAAAATATATTTTCCCTTTATTTTATTCTTCTTTCTAAAACCGGGAGCTTTTCTAATCTCAGAAACCATAGCTTTTAACCATTCCGGATTATTATTAAGGTGTAATATAATAAAATAATCAGCAGTTTTTAAAAGATCGTAATGCATTATTCTATATTCTGATGCATTCTCTGTTTTATTTAATATTTGAATATCATATTTATCTATTAAACTGCTATCACTCATTAATGAGCTATTTACTTCCTCATTAAGTTTAATATCTGTTAAAATATATATTAATTCTTTATTTTCTAAAATTTCTCTTGAATCATCTAGCTTGCTTGTACCCAGTATTCTCTTTTTTAGGATTGTTTTCAACTCCTCAATTGGAGTTTCTACCGCTTCAATATTTTTATAGGGTTTTAACTGTATTTTTAGCTCGTTATATTTAATACGCTTCTCAGGCTTTAAAGCTTCTAAAGGGCTAAACCAAATATATCTTTTTTGGTCTGATAGTTTATTGAAAGTTACATCCCTTTCATCCATATTTAGGCTTAAAAACTCATCTGGGAAATGTAAAGAAAGATCACATTTTTTCATAAAAAACAATTCTGCATCGTCCATATAATTGGCCTCTATAGAAAAGTCCTCGTCAGGATAAATTTCGACATTGTGTGCCTTCAGTTCTCTTTTAATATTATTTCTTTCGTTAAAATATTCAGAACTATTGTTTGAAATAAAAATCTTTTTTTCAATAACTGATTTTTCCTGATCAAATAAATAAAATGTTTCATTCAAGATATCAGCCATAATAACCCAAAATTTTTGGTTATCCTGATATTCATTCCATCCTTCGAAAGTTTCATAATCTATTTCATCATTATCTACTATATCATAGAATCTATAATAAGTAGGAGTGGAGAGAGATAATGGAAGCTCTTGAATTTTTACTGGGGCTTTAAAAATTTTTTTAACTTTATTATTGATAAAGGGAATATCAAAGTTAAATGCAGTTTCTAAAGCAGCTGCATCCTGATTAATATTAGAAGATACAATAAAGGCAGGAGACAATATATATATTATTAGATCTGTATTATTAAAATCCTCTGCATCAATAGGATCTGTTTCATTTTTTGAATCTATTTCTATTTCTGCATTTATTTGATAATTTATAGAGGTTTTTAATATTTCTGAAAAATAGTCTACCCATCCTTTTCCGTTCTCCGAATTGGCTATATTATCGTTCTGAGTGAACTTAATTATTATGCGATATTTATCTTTGTACTTCAAAATTTAAAACCAATTACTAATACATCATCTGTCTGAGAATATTCGCCCATCCATTCTTCTAATCTTTCATGCAGAATTGTTTTTTGCTCTAAAACTGGTAAATCATGAATTTCCTGTAGAAGGGTCTTGAAATTTTTAGTTAAGAATTTAAAACCATTTTCACCACCAAACTGATCCTGATAACCATCAGAAAACAGAAAGAAGGTTCTTTTTTTATTATCATCACAAATAATTTTATGTGTTTGGAAAGCTCTTTCTTCTCCTCTTTGTTGTCCTCCAATGGCATGTTTATCTCCTCTTATTCTTAACAATTCGCCATCTTCTATATACATTAAGGGGTTTTTCGCACCTGCAAACTCAATGGTTTTAGTGGTGCTGTTAATAGAGACTAATGACATATCCATTCCATCATTTACTTGAGTTTCATTTTGCCTCAAATTATTAATAATATCGGTATTAAGTTCATTTAAAATTTTTCCAGGATCGTATATTTTTTTAAGGTTGGTAATATTGTTAAGCAGATTTATTCCCATTACACTTACAATAGCTCCCGGTACGCCATGGCCTGTACAATCCACTGCAGCTAGAATCAATAGTTCTTCCCCATTCTCATTAACAACTTTATTAAACCAATAAAAATCACCACTTACTACATCTCTAGGGAGAAAATAAATAAAACTATCATCTATAGCTTTCTTTACTTCTACTTCGGTACTCATTAAAGCATTTTGTATTCTTTGAGCATAATTAATACTAGCCTTTAATTTATTACCTGTTTCTTCTAATAAGTCTTTTTGTTTTTTAATTTGATCATTGGTTAATGAAAGCTCGTATTTTTGAGATTCTATTTGTTTATTTTTCTTCTCTAATTCTCCTTTTTGAGAGGTAATTAGTTCGTTTAACTGTTTTAGTCTTTCTGATTTTAATATTTGCAGATGTGACCTTTTCTCTAAATCTTCTAATTTACCGTCCAGCTTATCATTTAATTCCCTTGTTTTGTTATCCTTAAAATTATTCAATGATTTATATCCAACAAAGCCAAGTAGTAAAAAGGAAATAATCGCACTCAGATAAAACCAATCTTTCTTCCAAATAGGGGGATTTACATTTATTGAAAAATTAATTACCTCCTTGCTAGCGATTCCATTAGGATTAACAGATCGAATTTCTATTTGGTTTACCCCATCTGAGAGGTCCATCAATCTTATATTTTCATTATCTGTTAGGGTGATCCAGTTACTGAATTCTTTTATATTTCTGTACTGTAATTTTGATTTATGTTTTCTATAATGGCTTAAAATTTCAGGGTTAATTATTATCTCATGTTTATTACTAATAGTGGAGATATTTTTACTCAGGTCAACTGTATCCTTAGGGTCATTAAACTCATCATAATTAATAGCATATGCTGATTTAATAAAAATACCGGGTGCCACTAATTGTGGGTTATCCAATAAAGGATTGTATATAGAAATATTGTTATGTTTTATAAACCAAATTTGTTGGTTTTCTAATTCCAAGGCTTTGATAAAATATGAATCTTCCACGTGATCATTCGTCCCATAAAGTGTAATATCGTTAGAGGTTATAGAATTATTTTCTTCCAATAAATTAACTTTTGCTAAATGCGTGTTAACTGAAACCCATAAATTACTTTGGCTATCCTCAAATATATTATAGATATTACTTTTTTGGGTTTTATTTTCAATCAATCCCAGGAAGTCGGAAATTCCTCCGTCTTTATGATAAAGTTTTAGTGAGTTATCAGAAAAATGCCAAAGACCAAATTCGGACCATTTATAATCTTTTAAGGCCAAATCAGCTTCAATTTTTATATCTGTAAGTGATAGTTTTGCTGTTTCATCGATTTTAAAAGCCTTATTTTCGGATATAAAGTAATGGCTTCCGTTTCCTTTTATGAAATGAGCATTTGATCCAATATTTTCCAGTTCATCAACAATTTGAAATTTGTCATTATATAACTTAAATATATTATTTTTATCGATGGCTAAAAAAATGCTATCATTTATCGACTGTACTAACTTCAAATTTAAATAATTGGATTCTCGCTCTACAGATGCTCTTTTAATTCTATAAATAGCATCATCATTTACTGTTACAAGCCATTCCTGGTTAAAATAAATGGCTGAACAATCCTTAATTGATTCTTTAATATTAAATATTTTTGGTTTTAAGCTATAGTTATAAGTTAATATTTGATTTTTCTTTACTGCAAGAACTGAATTTTCATTGTTGAAAATCCTTTCCATATTTTTCTCAGGAATAGCAGTAAAAGGTTGGTTAATAGCGATTTTAGATAATCCTTTTTCACCCAGAACCCATAAATTCAATTCTTCATCATTATTTAAATAATTTATTGGGAAATTATTTAAACCATTTTTTTCAGATATAGTACTTGAATTAATATCGTTGTAAACTCCATCATATTGATATAATTTACCACTTAAAGTGCTTATATAGGTATTTCCAATTTTCGATTGAAACAAGGAGTTAGCTTTCTCATTTTTAAACAAAATTTCTCTTGATATCTTACTTTGGCTAATGTTATCATTAATCAGATAACTAAATAAGGCGTCTTCTGAAAGTACAATGAGGGAGGAATCGTTTTCTGCATTAATAGCTTTAGCATTTATGAAAGTGCCTTTTATATCTATCAACTTTCCCTGATCCACTATTCTTAATCCATTTTTAGTACCTGCAATTGTTATCCTGTCATTAATAAAAAAGCAATTTAAATCATAAGTATCATCAGTATAAATGGCTTCGATTAAATCATCTTCATTATTTACCTTATATATACTTTTTCCTGATATATAATATAATGTGTTGTTATGTGTTTTAAATTCACGGGCTGGCCTATCCGATATTAAAGTCAACGAATCACTCTCTACATTATATTTAAAAACTTTCTGTGGTGTTGAGAAATAGAGTGCTTTATTATTATAAATTATTTGATGTACAGGATTATTGTCAATGTCTTGAGAGATTTTAAATTCATTAAAGTCGACACCGTTATATGTGATTATTCCTTTATTTGTGCTCAAAAACATTTTCAGGTTTTCATCTTGAGTGAAACCATAAAAATCTGTTCTGCCAAGAAACTCTGAGGTAGAGTAATTCGTAATGTCTAAAAGCTGGCAAAAACCTGATGCAGGTAGCCAAAACAGCAATAATATTAAAATATGTTTGTTAATAAATCTCAAGCTACTTTTTCGTTCAATAATTTTTCAACTTGTAAAGGTGAATAAAAATCTGTATATTCTTCAATATTATCTAGAATTATATCGTGAGATTTTTTCAAGATACTTAATAAAACTATTTTATCAATAATTAAAAACCTTGTCGGTTTTTTGGTTTTAAAAAACACTTTACCGGATTCATTCAAGTTTGGCATTACTTGGAATATATCTCTTTTGCTATAATGTTTAAAATCAATACCGTTGTCAGAAAAAGCAACATCACCATTTTCTACAATCCAATATCCCGATAAATTTTCATCATCTCTTGATACTGGATAATTACCTTCAGTGAACACTTTAATTTTAAAGAAGGGTTCGAAAGTATTTAACTCATTTATTGATAATTCTTTAAAATAAGGAAGACTAAGTAAAAATTGAATCTTATCGTAAAGTAAAAGATTATCTTCTCTTAATAGTTTATTGGTAAAATAATCTACATTTGACCTCACCACAAAATCTAGTTTGGTTGCTTCTGCTTTTGGCAGCCTTTTAAGAAAAATAGTGTAAAATTCCGGAATGTTTTTATAAATGCAAATGGCAGCTGTCTCTTTTAATAACTTATCTCTGTTAATAAATTCAGCTGCTAAATCAAAGGGAATATCTTCTGAATATAAGTATTGTAGCGTATTAATAGCACACGCTCTTGTCCAGTTGTTAATTCTATCATAGTCAAGTTTTAAAATACTCCAAATCAAACTCTCATCATCAACATATTTCTTTCTAAATTCAACATATGGAAACTCCTCTTCCAGGTTTTCAAGAAGTCTGGAATCATTAGGGGAAAACAGCGCCTTTATTTTGTTTAATGCTGACAAATTATCTTTAAAATGCTGGTCAATTAAATGATTGCAAAAGGCGTGTTCATACAAATTGTTGGTACCATAATATGAAAATAACCTATCAATTATATTTTTATCGTAAAAAAGCTTAATTAAACTTTTAATGAGAGTAATGTTGTTTTTATTTTCATTTTCTAAAGCTTTTCTTAGCTGATAAAAAGTTTCATTTCTGCTTTTTATTTCTGCGATCAAAAAGCTATTGGTTATTTGTGTAATGATTAAATCGTCAAAAATACTACCAAAATATTTTCTTTTATCAATAGTTGGTTTTTCAATTTTTTCAATGATTTTTTTTGATGCTATAAGATTTATATTTTTATTGACCTCATTTAATGATTTAAATAAAATATTATGTGCGTAATCGTCATCAATTTCACTTAAAACTTCAAAGCACGCTTCCACAAAGAATAAACTCGATTTCCTTTTAGTAAACTCGATATCAAGATATTTTACCGCCTTTACCCCAATATTTATCAAGGCAAACTGGGACCAAATACTTAGCGCAGGATTTTGTAGATGGTCAATTAAAATTGATATAAAATTTATGTCGTCAAAGTAACCTGCTATTATGCTTGCAGATGATTTTATAGAATTTCTGTTATCACTTAATAATTTGATAACGAGATTTTTATCTTTTAATTCAAGTTGTAATCTAATTAGACCTTTTATTAAGGTGGTGTCATTTGATTGTTCCACAAACTCATAGGTGTTTTGTATAGATAAAACACTTTTTTTAGTTTTTTGAAGATTTTCAATAGTGTGCTGCAGAACAATTTCAGATTCTGAATCAATATCATAAGTTTCTGAAAACTCTATCAAAACAGGAAGCATATCTATAGCTACAATTTGTTTAAGAGTATTTAAAATATAAATACGTTGTTTTGGAGTTGATTGTATCAGATTTTCCTTAATGCCTTTTTCAAATTGATAAGGATTGTTTTCGTAACTGGTGCCTAAATCAGATTTCTTTTCTACTTTAGTATTCTTATTAAATTCCGATTCTTTTGTGGCTTTTAGTACCCAACGAATTTGAAAATAATTAATTGAAAAATTAATTATGCCAATAACAATGAGAAATAAAAGCGGTAACCATAGTGTAAATTGTGCTTTTTGAGGAATGAAATCATAAAATATTCCAAATACGGCTACTGAAATAATTACCAAATAGGCTTCAATATTTGAAAATTTTTCTTCGATAGAATTATTCGAAGCTAAAAAACTCACTCGTTGATTTGTGTTTTTAAAAGTTAACCAGATGTAGAAGATTAGTGGTAGGCCTAACATGAAAGTTGTTGAACCAAATATTCCAAAAGTGATTAAAATTTCGTTTTCATTGGTATTTATTAGCACTAGAAATAAACATAATAAGGCAAATATTACAGCTACTATATTTGTTAAGTTATGAAAAAACCCAATGGCTACTTTAGGCCTTAAAAACCAATATAAGTACTGTTTAGTATTGAGTTTTAAGGCGGTGAGAACACTTAGAACTATGATGACAAGAAAATAAGCCACATCATCAGATAATAGGATAGAGGCTCCATATAAATAAATCGAAAGCAGAGAAATAAATGTTAAAATGCTTAAAACAGTTTGAACATAATAGATCCGCGAAAGCTTACGCTGGTATAATTTACTGTATGTCTGACTGTTTGCATTCATAACTTAAAGCTAAACTTATATAATCATTTATACAAGTAAGAATTGATTATCGATTAAAAACTTTCATTTATCGAAAAGAAAAAAGTTCGTGTTATATTTGGTGTGTAATAGTAATGAAAATAGTTATTATTGTAAATAATTTATTTAGAAACATACTATAAAACTATATATGAGTGTATTAGAGATACCTGCTAAAGAGGCAGCACCTTATGTAAGATTTGATGAAGGTAATGCTGTGTTGCAAATAAAAGGAAAATCTTACGATGATGATGTAGTAATGTTATTTAGCATGCTAAGGTCTAAAATTAAAAGTTTTGGTCAGACTTCCCCTTCTAAGCTGGATGTAAATATTTTTTTGAAGTATTTTAATACCTCATCTTCTAAATGTTTGTTTGATTTAATGTCCGATATAAAAGATGTTCAGGAAAAAACAGGTTTAGAACTTAATATGGTATGGAACTTTGTAGAGGGAGATGAGGAAATGGAAGAAGAAATAGAGGATTTTAGGGATTCGCTAGATATGAAATTTGAAATATCTCCTAAGCCTGAAAATGCTTAACATAAACTAATGTGACGACCTAAAAAAGGGCTGGTAAATTTTACCAGCCCTTTTTTATTTTCAAGTCTTTATTAAATCCTAGTTTAATGTAGGCAGTTCGATTGTGTAAATACCAAATGATCTTTTAGTCTCCAAACTGCTGTAAATTTCTTCAGCAGATTGTTGCCGCAAAATTTGTCTTTCTTTAGCAACCACCCCGGTTAATTCTTGTATGGCTCTTGCTAAAAGTAATTCATTTACATCGCCCAATTCTTTTTTAACTAAAATATTATCTTTCAATTCAATATTAGGAATAAATCCGGTACCATAATCAGACTGCTCAAGGCTATTGAATGATTTAGTAACTATTGGTTGAATCCCCCAGTTATTTCTCGTGTCATCCTCATCATAAAGACTAAAAGATCCTACATTTTTTCCTACAGTTTTGTCACCTATAAGGAAAACGTCCATATAGGGTAATAAACCATTTATAAGAAGTTCAGAGGCAGAGGCAGATCTACTTGAAGTAAGAATTATTACACTCTGATTTTCTAAGAGGCCACCAATATTGTCTGGTTTTGGTTCAAATTTTCTCACTAAAGCTGATTCTCCAAATTCTTTTATGTAATAATCATTTAAAAAATTATTGAAATCTCTCTTAACAAATATGTCCTCTGTTGTAATATTACTACCAATATGGGAAGCTAAATCTATAGTTGCTGACTCAGCACCACCGCTATTATATCTAAGATCGAGAATTAAATGCTGAATACCTTCTTGTTTAAATTTCTGAAACACCATATTCATTTCCATTTCATAAGCGCCATCATTTTCATTAGACCCCAAAGCAAAAAAGTTATAGATATAATATCCAATTTTCTTATTATTAATTGTGTAAACAGTATCTAAAAAATTGGGATTTTCTGCAAATTCTATTGTATTGAAATCAAGGGTGCCAATGCTTTCAAACACCTCTGTTGAATCGTTATGTCTGGAAAGTTTTAAGGTGTGATTCTCGTTTGTCGACCTAATTAATTGAAGGTAGTTATCTAAATTAAGAGAAGTTCCGTTGATTTCTCTAAATAAGTCTCCTCTTTTCAAATCTTTACCTGAAGCAGGGGAATTTTTCTTTACATAGGTAATTTGTCCAAATACTGAGCCAGGTAAAGAAGCATCCTGATAAAGAGTATATTCATAACCTGCTTCTTTATTTACTCCCTGCAATGAATTTAATAGCTCCTGATAATTAGGTTGAATCCATGAAAACCTGTCTTGGGAATTAATAAGTGAACCAAAATAGTCTTCAGGATTTAGATCGGAGGTCTTTTTAGCCGGTAATTCGTTTTCCCAGTAATAATAAATCTCCATTTGATCATAAATCCACCCATTAATTGCTTCATTAGACCCCGCTTCATAATTTGGATTAACATCATCATCATTACAGCCGAAAAATGAAATAGTAACAGTTAAAAATGTAAAAGTCAGGAATTTAATATTTACAAATTGACCCATATTATATTTTAATTTAAACATAAAAACCCATAATTATAATAAGAAAGTTCCCTCTACAGAATTATAAGTTTGACCTATTAAAGTTACGAAGTTATTTTCATAATCAGTTTTAAAAAAACCACCTCTTGGGCTTAATTGTTTGGCAATAAATTGATTCTTATTTAATTTTTGAGACCAATAAGGCAGCAATAAAGCATGGGAAGACCCCGTAGCTTGATCCTCCAGCTGCTGTACATGAGGAACAAGTGTTCTACTGACAAAATCAACATCTGTAGCCTTTGCAGTAACTGCATATCCAAATACATCAATATTTCTTAATAATTCGAAGTTAGGCTCCATTTGAGCTACAGCCTTCTCGTTTTCCAATACTACTATGTTTTTATTATCACTATCCCGATATTCAATAATTTTTTGCCCTAATGCCTCTTCCAAAATTTCAGGAATCAACTTTATTTTGGTAGATTTTATACCATTTAGTTTAATAGCATACTCATTTACTGCAGTTTGCCATCCCATTATTTGCTGTTTACTTGCTTGCAATATAATTTGCTGACCCTGATTATTTGTAATTCCTTGTTTGAATAAAAAAGCTATGGCAGCAAGGGCACCATGACCACATAACTGAATTTCAGCATCCGGAGCAAACCACCTCACATGATAAGTATTTTCATTTTCCGATGGCCACAGGAAGGTAGTGGCAGGTTGATGTAGGTCTTTGCCTATTCTTTGCATGAGATTTCCATCAATT
>JBBSPJ010000045.1:0-17166 GCA_038258905.1 Cytophagales bacterium | reverse complement strand
CAAAAATTAAAAATTTTCTTTTACAAACGTAAATAGCTTCAAGAAAATTTCTTTACTAATATAATTTTTCTTATAATCGTTTGAATTTAACTATTTGTCACTTTGTAAAACCTAAAAACTATGGAAAATCCAACATTACAGAATAATCCCACCATGTCCACTAAAGACTGGCTCATCACTTTAATAATTGCCGCTATACCTCTAGTAGGGTTTATTATGTTATTTGTTTGGGCTTTTGGCTCAGATACTAATCCTAATAAAGCCAATTGGGCAAAAGCAGGATTATTATTATTTGCCATCTTTATTGCTTTAAGTATAGTGTTAACCATCATATTTGGTGTAGGATTATTCGCTATATTTAATGGTGCTGATACCTACTAATAAAAAAAGCCGTGGTTTTAAAATCACGGCTTTTCTTAAATTTTCAGGTCATAATATTACAGATTTACCTTGTAGAATTATGATCAATAAATGCTTATCTATTTGCAATTCTTCTTCCACTCTTTTTTATAGCTCGAGTCAAAATTTTTGGCTTCTTCCAGATAAATACATGCATCAAAAGGCCTATCCAATTTGATAAGACACTGATAAATTAGGTAATGTACTTCTGCATTTTGATAGTTTCCATTACTTAAAGCAATTTGATAATACTTTAAAGCAGAATTATACTCTCCATTTAGAAAAAACTCTTTTCCTACTTCTATACTTTCAAAGTCATTACTGCTATACTGCTCGAACAAATAATTATCCAGATTGAGAATATCGTATTGTAACCCAATTGACGGTTGTCCAATTCTAACAGCTATCACGTGGCAATCATTTTCAATACGCTCCTCCTGTGGATTTATATTAAATAATTTTGGTGGAGTATTTAATACGAGATTTACAGCCATGCTGTCTTTCTGCTTGGTTACATGCTGCAAAATATTGATGCTCTTTGTTTCAACATCTCCCTTCTCATCAATTTTAATGACCAAAATAACATAATCATTAAAATTTTCATCCCAAAACTTCTTTAATGTATCTGGAATAAAAGGATTGCAGTTGGCACTAGGCTCTATACCATCCTGCCCTTTTAATTGCACTGCTAAAAATAAAAACAGTAAAAGAGTAATATATCTCATCATTATTTTAATTGAAATGAAAGAGCTTATTTATAATTTCCTTTCAATATGATACATTAAAATTGCCTCTTAATTCAAATACCTATCTAAGTAATTGATATAATTATTCATCAGTAATAAATAACTTGGATAATTATAGGCCACTCCATGAGCTCCCGGAGGGAAAATCTTTAAATCATGGTCTTTGCCGTTATCAATTAATGCTTTTACCAACTGAAAAGTGTTTTGTACATGCACATTCTCGTCCATTGTACTATGGGCTATAAACATATGTCCTTTCAGATTTTTCGCATAGGTCGTAGGTGCAGAACTAATATAACCTTCTTCATTATCGTCTTCTAAACCCATGTATCGCTCGGCATAAATACTATCATATAGTCTCCAATCTGTTACTGGAGCACCTACTAAAGCTACTTTGAATACGTCCGGATGATTTAAAATGGCAAAACTTGACATATACCCACCATAACTGTGGCCTCTAATAGCTATTTTATTGGCATCTACATAGCCCTGCCCCACCATATACTTGGCTGCATCGGCAAAATCTTCTCCTTCAGCATGTCCCAGATTTTTATAAACGATTTTCTCAAATTCACGACCGTAACCACCACCTCCTCTATTATTCACCTGCAAAACTACATAACCATTATGTGCTAAATATTGATGCCATGCACTTACACCCCATTGATCGTAGACAGATTGTGCTCCAGGGCCGCCATAAACATCAAGTACCATCGGGTATTCCTTGTCCGCTTCAAATCCCACAGGCTTATAGATGGAAATATCTATTTTATCACCATGTCGGTTAGTGAACTGCGACAATTCCGGCATCACAAAGTTAATATTGCTTAGAGCTTCATTAACTGTCGCATTTTCTTCAATTGATTTAACTAATTTACCATTAGCAGCTCTCAACTCTACTTTTGTTGGTGTATTTATATTAGAAAAGCGATCAATAAAATAAGTGGCCTCAGGTGCCATATCTATGGCATGATTTCCTCTTTGCTCTGTCAATTTCTTTTTCCCTTTCCCATTGAAGTTTACGACATATAATTGTCGCTCCACTGGAGCGTCTTCAGTGGAACTATAATATATTTTCTTCTTCTTGCTATCTACTGAATGCACAAAAACAACTTCCCAATTGCCATTTGTCACCTGATTTAGTAATTTTCCATTATAATCATAACGATAGAGATGTGCGTAACCACCTTTATCGGTAATCCAGAAAAACTCTTTAGTATCTTTTGGAAAGAAAGTATAATGCATGATGCCTGCAAAAAAATCAAATACATCAATCCAAGCATCAGATGTTTCTTCCAAAATAAGATTGGTAGTTCCACTGTTGGCATCTGCCATGTACAATCTCATTTCAGTCTGCGCTCTATTCATTTGCATTACTGCTAGTTTGGCCTTTTCTGCCGTCCAGTAAATTCTTGGGATATAGCCTTCGTTTAAAGGCACCTGCATCCACTCCTTTGATTTTTGAGCTATGTTAATCACCCCAATTTTCACTGTCGGGTTAGTGTCTCCCACTTGCGGATATGGCACTTTAATCCATTCCTTGCGAACACCCTGATAATCGGTCATCTGAAAAACGGGTACTTCGCGCTCATCAGATTGCCAGAAAGCTATGTATTCACTATCGTGTGACCATTCCCATGCTTGAGCCAAGCCAAATTCTTCTTCGTAAGCCCAACCAAATCTACCATTGTAAAATCCTTCTTCAGCATCATTGGTTAATTGCGTTTCCTCTTTTCCAGATAAATCGAAAACAAATAAATCACCTCCTCTTTCATAGCCTACCTTTTTCCCGTTTGGAGATAATTCAGCAGTTTGAGCATCTTTTGCTACTAAACTTAAGGTTTTGTCTGCTATAGAATAATAATAGTAATCCGAAATGCCAGATCTACGCCATACCGGACGAAAATTAGCTTGAAATAGTAAATATTGTGAATCGTCAGACCATTGAAAAGACACATATTCAAAAGCCTCCTCCGTATTTGGTATAGTTAAACCTTTGGTACTAAAAACTACATTTTCAGTATCTGACTTTGGGTTGTAAGTCTTTATTATTTGTGCGCCCTCGCTATTGGTTTCAGTAAAAGAATAAGCTTCTCCGTCATTTATCCAATTTACATTAGAGGGGCCGCTTTTACCATAAAAAGGTCTTACGCCTCCCATGGCCTCTTCAAAAGTTTTAAAACTTTGTTTTTCCTGGCTATAGCTTGTAAAGCCAATGAATAATAGCAGTAAACAAAACTGCCACTTAACTATATTTTGCATAATTCTTTGTATTTCAGGTGTATTTAATTCTTTAGGAAAGATAATAAAAGATTCAATTTTTTACGGAAAATTTAGATAATGATTCAACCAAATATTTATTCTATGCCGCTTCAAATGATTATTAAATGCTATCAAAATAAACTAAAGGTAGCCAATTGATCAATAAAATGAGGAATGACTTTGGGCCATAGAATAATAGTGAAAATCACACCAAATAATGCGCCAAACATATGGGCGTCATGATTGATATTATCAGCCATTCTTTTGCCCTGATAATAGGAATAAATTAAGTAAATAGCTCCGAAAATAAAGCCTGGCAGGCATAGAATACCATACAAGCAAAGATCATTCATCGGGTTAAATAAAATGCTACTGAAAACCACTGCAGAAACTGCTCCAGATGCACCCAATGCATTGTAATTCGGCACATCCTTATATTTAATCAATGTTGGTATATCTGAGATAACAATAGCAGCCAAATACATCACTATGTAGAGAATTGTACCGTAATCGGATATCATATTAAAATAAGCCTCCACAGTACCCCCAAAGAAATAGAGCGTAAACATATTAAAGATCAAATGCATATAATCTGCATGCAAAAATCCGGAAGTAATCATTCTGTAATATTGCTTCCTGTGCACTATTTGATAGGGATTCATCAAAAAAGCGTATTTCCTCCCACTATCATTAAAAGTAGCAATGGAAATTATGGAGGTAACTATGATGATTATAAGTGTAGTATCAATTGCCATTATTGTTCTCTTTTAATCAAATATTGAAAAAATTCCGATAGAAAATGTTTTTTATCCTGATTAACCTCAATGTCTTCCAGATTCTGAAACCCTAATTCAAAATATTCATTCATTTTGGATACGGTTAATTGTTTGATACCAATATTTTGGTAAACCTCCTTAACGGCACTTATCTTTTTCTCTTTATCAAATTCTTTTTGATTCAACCAAAAAACAAGCTTTTCTTTGTCCTCCCCCTTAGCCAGCTCTAAAGCTTTTATAAGCAAGTAGGTTTTTTTATTAGAAATAATATCCCCTCCTACCTGTTTACCAAATTTGGCCTGATCGGCATAAACATCTAATAAATCATCCATTAACTGGAAACCTATTCCTACATTAACTCCCATTTGATAGAGCATTTCAACATCTTTTTCATCAGCATTTGCCAAAATACCACCATATTCCAGGCTAAAACCCAATAAAACAGCGGTTTTTTGCCGAATCATATCAATGTATTCAGCTTCCGATACATTAGATTGTCGCTCAAAATTCATATCATGCTGTTGTCCTTCACAAACCTCGGCAGCACATTTATTAAATTTTTTAAGCACTAATGGTAGTTTTTGAGTCGGACAATATTCCAATAATTGATCATACGCTCTCACCAGCATTACATCTCCGGAAAGTATAGCTACTGGTGCGTTCCATTTTTCATGAACAGTAGCCTGACCTCTTCTCAGAGGTGCCTCATCCATAATATCATCATGCATCAAAGTGAAATTATGAAATATTTCAACTGCCAGTGCAGCATTTATAGTATCCTCACTAGCCTTGTGATAAAGCTCATAAGCCAATATGGTTAATAAAGGCCTCATTCTTTTACCTCCAATAGCCATCAGATAAGCTATTGGCTCATATAATTCAACAGGCTTTTCACCATAGCTAAGTTGCTCAATTTGTTGAGTAATTTTCTCTATAGTATTCTTAATTTCTTTATTCATAATGGGTAATTGAAGCCTAAAGATAAGTGCTTTCTACAAAGTGAGAAAACACTTATGGTTTATTTATATAATTGGTAAAAATTAACAGGAAGCGAACCTAAAATTAAAATTTTTTTCTATTTCCATGTTATTTTTTCAATTCTGTTATTTACTTAATTACCAACATTATTAATGCAAGCAAACGTTTGTATATTAGTCTTTCTTCTGCGGTCCAATTATTAACAAAATATTATTCTAAAGCTATAATTTGAGTGTTTTTATACCCAGGTAAATTTTATCAAAAACACTAAACAACACTTGCCAAAGAGCGTTGTCCTAACTAGTTTTGCATAATGATTAGCAAATAGTAATCATTATCAACTGGTAAAAAAACTAGATGATTTCATTAATTGACATTAAAGATAAATTAACATCAGCAGGATTAAAAGTAACGCAGCAAAGGTTAGTAATTTATGATGCACTTATTAAAAGTTTGAGTCATCCCACTGCTGAAAATATCTATGAGGAAATTAAAAGTGATAATCCTTCTGTTTCATTAGGTACAGTGCATAAAACACTGGATACCTTTGTGGATTCGCAGTTGATTAGAAAAGTATCTTCTATTGATCATTTGAAAAGATTTGATGCCAATTTAAACAGACATAATCATATTTATTTAGAAAACACTAAAGAAATAATTGATTATGAAGATGAAGGTTTACAGCAATTAATAATGGATTATTTAAAAAATAAAAGTCTGATAAATATTGAACTCAAAAATGTTCAATTACAAATTAACGCCAATAAAATTAATAAAGAATTGGCTGTTACAATTAAGTAAAGTTTAAACCGTAAATAATAAAATATATGTCATTAGTAGGAAAAAAAGCCCCGATTTTTAACACAGCAGCTGTTATTAATGGAGAAGAAATAGTAGAAAATTTCTCTTTAGAGCAGTACATAGGATCAAAAGATGTAATTTTCTTCTTTTACCCTAAGGATTTTACATTTGTTTGTCCAACTGAAATCATTGCATTTCAGGAAAAATTAGCTGAGTTCGAAAAAAGAGGAGTTGCTGTAGTAGGTGCTTCTTGCGATACAGAAGAAACACACCTTGCATGGTTATCAACACCACAAGACAATGGTGGTATTGAAGGTGTTATCTACCCACTGGTAGCTGACTCATCTAAAACTGTAGCTAATAACTTTGGTGTTTTAGCAGGTGACTGGAATTACAATGAAGCAGGTGACTTAATATTTGAAGGTCAGCCGGTAGCTTTTAGAGGTACTTTCTTTATTGACAAAGAAGGTATTGTTCGTCATGAAACCATCAATGATTTACCATTGGGTAGAAACATTGACGAAATGTTAAGAATTGTTGATGCTTGGCAACATGTCGAGAAATTTGGTGAAGTATGCCCTGCAAACTGGGAAGAAGGAAAAGATGCAATGCAAGCTACAAAAGAAGGAGTTTCATCTTACTTGTCTAATAAAAAATAATAGTAGTATAATTGTTTAGTTTATAGAATCCTGCCGATGAAAATTGGTAGGATTTTTTTTGTTTAAAGCCCACTCCGAACTAAATAATAGACCTATATTTTCAGAGCTATAAAATTCATCTTATTTTTACCCAATGGGAAAAATATTATATCAGTTAGGTATATTTCTAATGCAGGCTTTTTTGAAAGGGCATGCCCTCTTCAATGAAAAATCAAAACTTGCCATTGCAGGTCGTAAAGAACTATTCCCTGCCTTACAAAATGCTTTACAAGATAATACAAGTCCCGTAATTTGGTTTCATTGCGCATCATTAGGTGAGTTTGAACAGGGCAGACCACTCATTGAGGCATTTAAGGAGCAATTTCCACAATACTTTGTATTAATCACCTTCTTTTCTCCTTCAGGGTATGAGATTAAAAAAAATTATGAACATGCTGATTACATCACCTACATGCCTTTCGATACGCCAAATAATGCCAAAAAATTTGTAGAAATCAGCCAGCCAAAGATGGCCTTTTTTGTAAAATATGAATTTTGGTATTATCATCTGAAGGCCTTGTCTGAAGCAGAATGCTTTACCTATTCAACTTCTGCCATTTTCAGAAGTGATCAAGTATTCTTTAAGCTTTATGGCAGTTTTTACCGAAAGCTTTTGAAGGAGATAGATTACTTTTTTGTCCAAAATGAACACTCTAAAGCACTTTTAAAAGGAATAAACATTAATAATGTGAGTGTTTCCGGTGATACTAGATTTGATAGAGTAAATGCTATTGTCAATTCAATTACACCAAAAGAGCCGTTTATTTCATTTACTAAAAACACTAAGGTTTTAATTGGCGGCAGCACATGGGAGCCAGATATTAAAGCCATCGCTCCATTTTTACAACAAAATAAAAAATGGAAAGCTATAATTGCTCCTCATAATATTAATGAGCAAAATATTAAGCTCCATGAAGAACATTTAGGAATTAGAACTATCAGGTATAGCCAGATTTCAGGAGAAATTCCAGAAAACATTCAAGTGATTATAATGGATAATATGGGAATGCTATCTCAGCTTTACCAATATGGTGATTTGGCCTTTATTGGAGGGGCTTTTGGAACAGGTTTGCACAATACGTTGGAGGCTGCCTGCTTTGGATTACCCCTATTTTTTGGAAATAAAAACTACCAAAAATTCCAAGAGGCTATGCAGTTATTAGAAATTGGTGCTGCCAAATTAGTAGGCAGTGCTGCTGATTTTAATAATGAGTTAAGTGAAATTCTTCAAAATAATAAATTATCAGATATGTCAGAAAAAGCTGATAAGTTTGTGAAAGGTAATTTAGGTGCTACTCAAAAGATAATGGAAAATATTATACCTATCATCCATCAAATAGAAAAGCAATGAAGGGAAGGGTTTTTAAATCAACAGGCTCGTGGTATACAGTAAAAGTAGATGATCAATATTTTGAATGCCGCTTAAGAGGTAAATTAAGGTTAGATGATGAGAAAGTAACCAATCCTATCACCGTGGGCGATTGGGTAAGTATTACCATGGATAATGAATTCGAAGGAATTATTTATGAGGTACTTCCAAGGCAGAATTATATTATTCGGAAATCTACACGCAAGAAAAAGCACAGCCACAGATTAGCCGCTAATATTGATCAGGCGGTATTGGTAGTTACTTTGGTGGCTCCAAGAACAAGTTTAGGTTTCATTGATCGCTTTTTAGTGGCTTGCGAATCGTTTAGAATTCCAGCTGTTTTAGCCTTCAACAAAGCTGATTTATTGGACGATGCCGGCTTGAAATACTATGAGGAACTTAAATTTGATTACGAAGAACTAGGTTATAAATCCTTGTTGATGTCAGCAGAGACGCAAGAAGGCATTGATGCTTTGAAACTATCGTTAAATGGAAAAACCAGCTTATTTTCAGGCCATTCAGGGGTGGGCAAATCTACTTTGTTAAATTTATTATCACCAAAAATCACCCAAAGAACAGCTGAAATTTCAGAGTCAGTAGGCAAAGGCATTCATACCACTACTTTTGCCGAAATGTTTGAGATTTGGGAGAACACCTACGTAATTGATACACCTGGCATCAAAGAGTTAGGGCTATGGAATATAGCAGATGAGGAACTTTCACATTATTTCCCGGAGATGCGTAAATACATTGGAGAATGCAAATACTACAATTGCACACATATTCACGAACCTGGTTGTGCCTTTAGAGTAGCTATGGAAGAAGGTAAAATTGCTCCCTTTAGATATGAAAATTATCTGAGTATGTTAAAAGATGATGACAATAGAAGATAATTTTTTTCTATTATATTTAAAAAGCACTCAGCATAAGCCACTAAAACCCATCTTAATTACAATAGTATTTTACTTTTAGAAAATTTTATTTAATTTAGACTTTTATAAGTTTCTAATAACCAACCAAATCCCAGATGGAAAACAAAGTTTGTTTACAATGTAATATCCCTATTCAAGGCCGATCAGACAAAAAATTTTGTGATGATTATTGCCGCAATGCTTATAATAATGGAACCAAAAGAGATGCAAATAATAGCATTAGGAATATTACTAACGCTTTACGGAAAAACAGAAATATTTTGGAATCCTTATTGAAAACAAATGAGGATACGGGTAAGGCTCCAAGAGAACGATTACTTGCTGCTGGCTATATATTTAAATATCATACCCATACCTACACAAATAAAAATGGAGATACCTACATCTACTGTTTTGATTTAGGATATCTCTCACTTGATAATGATTGGTTCTTAATTGTAAGAAAGAGGGAAACATCGCTCCAGTCTTAATTATTATTATTGAAAGTATAAGAAGCAGTTAATAAAACAATTCTGGTTTCTCTTTTTCTTTGAAATGTCTGTTGAAAATCTGGGCCAAAATTTTCTCCTCTAAAATTTCTGGTATCAAAAACATCTCTGAAACTAGCGCTAATGTTTAATTGCTTATCAAAAAAATACCTTTGAACACTTGCATCCAAATAATACCTGGCTAAATCACGACCCTGGGCTTCAATTTCCGGAGCAAAATAGTTTCCGGTTAATTGTAGATTAATACCTAATGGCATGCTAATATCTGTAGTTACTTTGGCATACCATGATAAACCTCTATTCGTAAAACTATCATCTAAATTAGTACCATCAATCACAGATTCAAAAATTGAATAACTGGCATTAAGATTCCACCAATCGGTGATCTGGGTCGTGTTTATGAATTCTAAACCATAAAAATTGGCAGTATTTAAATTTTGAGGACCTCTGAAAGAAATATCATCTTCAACTCTCACTATCCAGTCTACCTGATTTCTTATCCTTCTATAAAATGCATTGGTAGTTAAAGTAAAACCACCGTTTTGATACATGTGCCCCAATTCAAATGAGTTGATAAATTCCGGTTGAAGATTTGGTTCTCCTACCCTTACATTTAAAGAATCTGCAAAATCTGGAAAAGGATTTAACCTCCATGCACTCGGGCGGTCAATTCTTCTTGAATAAGTGGTTTTTAATGTGTTTTTATTATTTAGAAAATATGCTAACTGAACGCTGGGGAAAAAATTTAAATATTGTTGCTCATTTGATAGTTCGTCTTCAGGGACCAAAGATGTATTTACGTTCGATAGTTCATTTTGTAAAATAGTTTGTTCAGCCCTCAAACCTACTGCATACCTAAACTGTGAAAGACTATCAGAGTAAATTGCATAAAGTGCATGTATTTGATCATCATAGGAAAAGCTATTACTAATACTATCATAAGGGCTAATCTCTCCATTGGACGGATTTAATAATCCATATATATAGTCGTTATTGAATTGTCTGAAAATAGACTTATAACCAGTTTCCAATAATCCTCCCAGAACAGGGGTGGCATAATCTACCTGTAAAACAGAGGTGTTTCTCAATTCATTTGTAGAGCTGCCTTCAATTCTGTCAGGATTTCCCTCAGCCACTAAAGTGTTGTTATAAATATCAATGTTTTGATTTTCTACTTGATCCCTGATAGAAATACTGGCTGAAGCTCTAAAAAATTTATCATTTTCATCAAAATCTCTTTCGTAAATAAGTGCATTATCATAGGTGTAGTTCTTTTCCGTTTCGTTGTTATTTCTCACATAGGATGTTAATATATTTTCAGTGTCAAGATCCTGTATAAATGCACTACTAGACTCAAAATCGTTTTCATCTTCCGTATTAAAAACCCCTTCAAAGCTCAATTTATTTTTTGCCCAAAAATAATCACCCCCGTAGTTTACAGTATGTTCCAGATCCTCATCTCGACTATCTTGTTCCTGACGTTGAAACCTATTTTTGCCATTGATAGAACTTGTTCTTTCCGTTTCTCTACTACCTACTCGAGGCCATTGCCTAAAGCTATAACCGCCATAAACTGCATATTTTGTGGTTCTTTTAGATGCATTAACATTAGCATTGGTTCTCATCCTGGTGCCCATGGTAAGTTCGGCACGAGCGTTAGTTCCTAGTTCTTCCCCCTTTTTTAATTTTATATTAATTACACCTCCATCAGCAGATGCATCGTATTTAGCGTTAGGGTTATTGATAATTTCTACCGTTTCTATAGCACTTGCAGGAATCTGTTCTAAATCAGTTGCTAAAGCTGAGTTACGGCCATCAATTAACACATTGGTACTTCCGCTTCCTCTCAAAGATATACTTCCATCATCTGAAACATTTACTGAAGGTGTATTTCTTAAAACATCTAACAGTGTACCCCCCACATTAGCAATAGTTTGGTCAGGATTAATTTCTATACCTTCCATGGTAGCCACAATTGGTTTTTTTATCTCATTGCCTTCCACGGTAACTTCTTCCATTATTTCTGCAGCTTCAGACACCTTTACTTCACCTAGATTAATATCCTTATCTTTAACCTTGATCTTTTTTGTAAAATCTTTATACCCTACAAAAATGATTGTGTACATATACTTCCCAGGAGCTAATTGAACAGAAAATTCACCTTGCTCATTAGTAGTATTACCAGTAACAATTGCATCAAAGCCTCTTTCGTAAAATGCTACTTGTGCAAAAGGGAGCACTTTACCGATATCTTTACTGATTACGACACCTTCTACCGTAACATTTTGAGCATATATTGAAAAAGAAAATAATAATAGAATAGATAATAATAAAGTATATTTCATTTCTTAGTTTTGTATGAGAATTCATCAACTAAGCGAATGTGTAAATCTTGGAATTGCTTTATTAAAATAACAATTATTTAAAGCTTAATTGATATAAATAGGTTGAAAACCTACCATTATATACTAAAAAAATGAATAATTGTTTAATAAACGCTTATTTTAACTCTTAAAAGTAGTAGCTATGCATTTTAGTTCTATAGCGATGGGTGTGGGTAAAGCATTCACTTCTATGGTAGTTCTGCAAGGCTGTATATCTTTAAAATATTCCGCATAAACTTTATTAAAAATAGAGAAGTCTTCTTTCATATTGGTAAGGAAAACCTGCACATCTACCAGCTGATCCCAACTGCTACCACAATCTTCAAGGATCATTCTTACGTTTTCAAATACTGACTCGCACTGGGTTTTTATATCATAAGAAATAATTTCCCCAAGTACATTAAGTTCAACACCAGGAATACTTTTACTATCTTTTTTCCTTGGCCCTACTCCCGAAAGAAATAATAAATCGCCTACTTTTCGGGCATGTGGATACAATCCAACTGGTAGTGGTGCTCGATCCGAGTTTCTGATATCTGATTCCATTATGTTACAGTTTTTGATAATTGTTTTTTTACTCGAAGCGCCTGATTAATATGGCGTTTTGTATGGCGCATCATAATATATAGTTGTTCCCCCACATTAAATTTTAGTAATTTACTTAAGGGACTATAAGTATTCACATGTTGATGATCGTAAGCACATGCTTTTTGAGCTGTTTCAATGATTTCTGTCTGCAATTTCACAAACTCCTCCACGGTTTCTTTACCGTTTTCAACTTGATTAGCTTTTACAGGCTTGAAAATTTTTGGAGCAGGCACCTTCCATTTGTATTTTGGATCCACAGCCAATAGAAACAATCTACCTGTAAGTGAAAAAGTTATAGGGTATTCAATTGTCTTCACCTCTGCCTGTTGAAGTCTATTTTCAATATCATGCTTATAGATGGTGTTGGCTATAATTATATGCTGCAAACATTCTGCTATCGACCATTTATCAGGTGCAGGCTTCCACAGCAAATCTTCTTCGCTTAAATTTTGAAACTCATTAATAGTAGTTCCCTCTACTTCCTTTAAATCTTTAATAACATCTTTTAACCAAATCATATTTTCTAATCGAAATTGAAAGTAAAAAGTTAAGAAATCTTAATTGAAATTTACCTTTTATGATTGTTCATTTGCGTAGCCATTTTAAAATCCCCTATTTATATTTAAAAATAAAATGATTGATCAAAGATTAGGAGATTGAAAATTAAAAATCCAATCACTAAGAAAAAAATATACTTACCCAAACTATAAACGAACCACATCAATGCCAGAAATCATCGACTTAAGTCAGGAAATTTATGAAGGAATGCCAGTATTTAAAGACCTACCTCAGGTTAAAATAGGAATTCATAACTCACACGAGGAATGGGACGGCATTAAAGATCCTTTAAAAAGGACCCCTGCAGTCCATAAATTAGAGCTAGGGGAACATACTGGCAAGCATGTGGATGCCATCAATCACATGGCTCAGCAGTATGAAGGCCATTCTATTGACAAAATGCCCTTATCAATGTTCTATACCCAAGGTATCTGTCTGGACTTTTCACATAAAAACCTAAATGAATTAATTGAGCCAGATGAAGTTGAAACTGCCTGCAGAAATGCAAAAGTAGAGATTAAAAAAGGTGATACTGTGCTTCTTTATACAGATCATTACAGAAAGCATTTCAACACAGCAGATTGGGGCAACGGGCCTGGAATTTCAGCAGCAACTGCCCGCTGGTTGGGTGAACAAAAAATCTCAGCTTTTGGAGTGGAAACTATGGCGCCAGGAGTTAGGAAAGTTTCCAACAGAGAAGTACATCATATCTGTGGCAAACTGGGCTTCACCCATTATGAGAACTTAATCAATCTATATCAACTAGTTGATAGGGGCAGGTTTCGCTTCATTGGGTTACCTTTAAAAATCAGAGGAGGAACTGGTTCACCAGTTAGGGCTGTGGCGGTTTTTAAAGAGTGAATTTGGGGAAATATTTCTGCCAAAATAATTAGACCGGCCAAGGTTCGTGTCTCACGAAACTTGGCTAATCCAATAGTGTTTCGTGAGATACGAACCACGGCATGAGTCATAAAAAAAAGCGATGATCTCTCAACCATCGCTTTTAAAATTTTAGCTATTCATTAAATCTTCTATCTCTTCAATTTCTATGGGGATATTCCCCATTAAATCGTTTAAGCCATCTTTAGTGATTACCATATCGTTCTCCAGTCTTATACCGAGACCTTCTTCCAAGATATAAATACCCGGCTCTACGGTAAACACCATACCTTCTTCCATCTTACGGTATACATTCCCTACATCGTGCACATCTAAACCAATATGATGAGAAGTACCATGCATGAAATATTTCTTATAAGCAGGGCTCGATGGATCCTGGTTTTTAATATCAGTTTTATCCAGCAAGCCTAAACCTACTAATTCGCTTTCCATTATTTTACCTACTTCCTTGTGGTATTCACCAATTACATTGCCGGGTTTCAGCATTTTCATAGCTTCTCTTTTCACCCTTAGTACGGCATTATACACTTCTTTCTGCCTGGCTGTAAATTTACCATTTACAGGGATAGTACGTGTCATATCAGCATTGTAGTTACCATATTCAGCACCCACATCCATCAGAATTAAATCGCCCTCTTTACAGGCTAAACTATTTTCAATATAATGTAAAACACAGGCATTAGCTCCTGAAGCAACTATTGGGGTATAAGCAAATCCTTTGGAACCTTTTCTTACAAATTCATGTAAAAATTCAGCTTCAATTTCATATTCCATTCTGCCCGGCTTAACAAATTTCAGCACTCTTCGGAAGGCTTCATTGGTAATATCACAGGCTCTCTGCATCTGCTTTATTTCCTCTTCAGATTTAATAGCTCTTAAATCGTGCATAATGGTAGCTGCTTTTCTGTATACGTGAGCTGGATACGCTTCTTTACACCATTTTATGAATCTAGCATCTCTGGTCTCTACATCCGATGCTGCTCGGATATGCTCATTAGTATTAACAAACACATTTTCAGCTTCGGCCATTAAAGTATGGAAAACAGTAGCAAATTGCGACAGCCACATCACATTTTGAATACCTGAAGCCTCTTCGGCCTCCTCTTTAGTATATTTATGCCCTTCCCAAATGGCTATATGTTCGTTAGTCTCTTTTAAGAAAAGAATTTCTCTCCAGGCATCATTGGCAAAATCCGGAAAAAGAACCAAAATAGAATCTTCCTGATCTATTCCTGAAAGATAAAACAAATCACTGTTTTGCCTGAAAGTCATGGTTCCATCAGCATTGGTAGGCATTACATCGTTGGCATTAAAAACTGCCAGTGATTTATCCGGTAAGTGCTTGCTAAAGTTTTTTCGGTTATTAATGTAAAGTGATTTGTTAAGCGTTTTATATCTCATAAATATATTTTTATTTAAATAATTGTGTTTTATTTCCAACTTGCTTTTAATTTGAAGCAAATTAAATTTATTACTTTGAAGAATTCAACTTTTCTTAAAATAAGCTTCAATATACTACTTCTACTAGTATTTTCGAATACCTTATTAGCCCAAAATAAATATTGGGTACAATTTTCTGATGAATGGTGTGGCACTAATGAAAATACAGCATGTGAACTACCCTCCGAATGGAATTATTTCCTTTCTGAGCACGAAGGTATTAAAATGCATTTCCAGTCCAAGTGGCTAAACACAATAAGTGTCACTATTCCTGATAATTTAATAATTAAAGCGAAATCTATTTCTTATGTAACTGCAATAGAACCAATAAGAGAATTAACTCCATTAAATATTTCGGCCACCGAAAAGGAATATTCTTATGCTTTAGAGCAAATTAAAGCTCATTTCCTTATTGACACCATGAAATTAACCGGGAAAGGAGTGAAAATAGGCGTTATTGATGGCGGATTTATGAAGGCAAATAAGGATCCGGCTCTGCAGGAAATGGTAGAAAATGAGCAGGTTGTATATTTTAAAGATTACCTATTGAGCAGTAATGAAGATCCATTTTACGGGAGAAGAATATTTAGTGATGACCACGGTACCGATGTATTAAAAATGATTACCGGGGTTAATACAAGTTTAGGTATGCAATATGGAATGGCGACAAAAGCCCACTTTTATTTAGCAAGAACAGATCATGGAATAAGAGAACAAAGAGTGGAAGAAGATTACTGGATAAGTGCTTTAGAATCCTTTTATGATATGGGGATAAAACTTGTTAATTCCTCGCTGGGATATTCAGATGGATTTGATAAAAGGAAAGAAAACCATTCTATAAAAGAAGTAGATGGTAAAAGCAGTCTCATTACCCAGGCTGCTCAAAAAGCTTCAGAAAAAGGAATGTTATTAGTGATTGCTGCGGGTAATGAAGGAGGTAAAAAATGGGAGGTTTTATCATTACCGGCAGATGCCAAAGATGTTCTCTCTGTAGGTTCTTCCAGATTTGATGAGTGGTCGAAAGTTTATTTCAGTTCTATTGGGCCAGAAAAGCTAAAGTTCATAAAACCGGATGTAGTATGTTTTTCCAGCAATGGCACCTCTTTTTCTGCTCCGGTAATAACAGGGCTGGCGGCTTGCATATTAGAATATGATAGTACGCTTACCAATTATGAAGTAATGGATATCATTAAGCAATCAGCACATTTGTATGAAACCCCTAATAATTATTTAGGGTATGGAGTACCTGATGCCTACAAAATAAGTGAATTATTGAAGAATAATAAATTGAGCTCGAAATTGATGAGGGTTCAACAACAGGGAGGTCAATACAAACTTGATTTAGATGGTTCTGTAGAAGAAATTAACATATTCCACAAAAAAAACCAGACCATAGTTGAAAGCCAAAATACACTCGACTTAAAAAAAGAAGAAGGCTTTGTAATAATTGAAAGAAAAGATAAAGCAGCCTTTACCACCATTGTAAATAAGGATCAATTATTAATTGAAATTGAATGGGTGAAGTAGGGCCTGCTTAAAAAGCTCCAGGGGCTTCAAATGCAACCTTACTTTTAAAAATAGTTCTACCACGAATTTAATGGAAACCTGTAAATTCATAACTAGTAAAGTATCGTAACAGATTTTGTCATCATTTTTGTTTTCCTTGCTGCGCCGGAACAAAAATACCGCCAAAATCGATTAGGTAGGCTACTCGATATACCTTGGGCTACACCCAAGGTTGATTCCCGATAAATATCAGGACGCCCAGGGCTTGACAAGAAAAAACTTTAGTAGTGTCATACTATTTTTTCATGGTAGCTTTGATCTTTACCCATTAAAATAACCGT
>JBBSPJ010000044.1:0-17298 GCA_038258905.1 Cytophagales bacterium | reverse complement strand
TAGAAAACCATACTGAACAGGAAAGCGGGCTCCTTAGTAAAATCAATAGGGAGACTCACACTCAGGTTTTAAAGCCTCGCATGCTAAGTGGACATTTGCAAGGCAGGGTTTTATCCTTGCTCTCTCATATGATTAAGCCAAAAAACATTTTAGAAATAGGTACCTATACCGGGTATTCTGCCCTATGTATGGCAGAAGGAATGCAAAAAGACGGTAAACTTATTACGGTAGATAAAAATGAAGAATTAGCTGATAGAGTTACCGGGTACTTTCAAGAATCTGAATACGGTGAAAATATTGAATTTATTAGGGGGAATGCACTTGATATAATACCTCAATTAAAGCAGGAATGGGATATGGTTTTTATTGATGCAGATAAATCTAACTATCTTAATTATTATAAACTTTGTATCTCTCAAGTGAAAAAAGGCGGGTATATTTTGATTGACAATGTACTTTGGAGTGGTAAGGTTCTTGAAAAAAATAGAAAAAAATTAGATACTGATACAGAAGCAATCCTTCATTTTAACAAGTTTGTTAATGAAGACGAAAGTGTACAAAATGTATTATTTCCCATACGAGATGGGTTGATGATTTTAAGAAAATTATGATAAGAAAATTATTTTTACTTACCTACCTATTGATTGCAACTGTAGCCTATTCACAGCAAGTGCCATCACACATGCAGATTGGTGATTTAGAGTTAAGACTAACTGATGGTGCCATTCGCGATATACAGGCAAGCGTTGATGCTATGAGGCGTAGCGAAACCTACTTCCAGAAAAAGCTACAGAGAGTAGATATGTACATGCCTATAATAGAGCGTATTTTCGCAGAAGAAAACCTGCCGGATGATTTTAAATATCTTGTTATACAGGAAAGCGCTTTAGTTTCTGATGCAGTTTCTAGTAGTAATGCAGTAGGCTTTTGGCAGTTTAAGGAAATTTCCGGACTGGAAAACGATTTGCGAATTGACAGAACTGTGGATGAAAGAATGAATATAGTTGCATCCTCCAGGGCTGCTGCAAAATATCTTAAAAGCCATAATTCTTATTTTGATAACTGGGCTTATGCACTCATTGCTTATCAGGCTGGGAGAGGCGGAGCGCAATCGTTAATTGATGAGAAAAACTTTGGCAAAAAAAGATTAACTATCAATTCTGAATCCTATTGGTATTTAAAAAAGTTTTTGGCACATAAAATAGCCTTTGAGGGAGCCCTAGGCACCTCAGAAGTTCCTTATTTCTTAAGTGAAAAAACTGATGCTGCGGGTATGAGTTTAAAAGAGGTAGCTGCCAGCCAAAATGTACCTGAAGCACTGGTGGAAGAATATAATAAATGGCTTAAGAAAGGAAGAGTACCTGATGATAAAATATATACTGTAATTGTCCCCTTAGCACCATCTGCTAAACTAACTAATGCTCAGGAGCGTCAAACACATAAAAAGCCTTATGAAGATTTACCAGGCGAGGTAGACCTAACGGAGCAAGATAGATTCCCTGTTTTAGATGGCGAATATAAAAATGGAAATTCTAAAGTAGCACACGAGATAAAAATTAATGGTAAAAAAGGCATAGTAGCGGCCCAAGGTTACGATGTTGATCAACTAGCGGATGAAGGCGGACTTTCAGTTAATAAGTTCAGGAAATTTAACGACATGTCCTTGAACCAGAAATTAGAAACAGGTAAAATCTATTATCTAAAAAGAAAGAGAAATAGAGCCAAATTTTACTATCATACTGTTAAGGATGGAGAAACCATGTGGCAGATAAGCCAGAAATATGGACTAAAGTTGCATAAATTATACAGGAAGAATAGAATTTCGGAACCTACTCAACCTAAACCGGGTCGTGTACTATGGCTAAGACTTAACAGACCAGCAGACGTTCCTATAGAATACCAAAAGCTACCAGAGAGTATAAAAAATGTAGCAGCTGAAGAGAAAAATGAAACTAAAAAACAAACAAAGGTTCAGCCAACTGATAGTTTTAATGGTGCAAATACTGATTTTTCAAGAACACAAAAAGACAGTTCTCTAAATAAAATTAATAGTACGGAAATTAAATTAACCTCAAAAGAACAAGCCACCCTATCAAATACAGATTCAATTGATAACACTAAGCTCAATTCAAAAAATGTTGATTTCTTTGAAAATATTGATGATACTAAATCAGGTGAATCACTTTCTGAATCAGATGAAGAAAAAGTGAGAAACGAAATAGAGCTTATGCCATATTCAATTAAAAAAGGAGATACTTTTTTTTCAATAGCTGGTAAATTTGATATGCATATAACTGACCTTCTCGAATTTAATAAATTAACCATACGCGACACCTTATTTATAGGGCAAAGAATTCAGGTAAATAAATCTATAGTTAAAGAGGCTGAGGTAAAAACAACATTAAATGAGAGAGAAGAAAGTATAACCACTAAAGTCTCTACAGAAAATGCAATAGAAAATACAGAAGATGTAAAGCATACAATACAACCAGGAGAAACAATGTATTCATTAGCAAAAAAATATCAGGTTTCATTAAAGCAATTGATGGAGTGGAATGAAAAAACAGATTACAATGTTAGTTTGGGGGAAATAATTATAATAAAAAAGAAATAATTATACTGGAAAACCTTTATTCTTGGCTACAATATCTTACATTTGTAATTGCTAAAGGAAAATAAATCAACCTTTCAAATAAAATAAGTTTCAAATAAAAAAAAGATTGCCTATGTTTAGAGAAATCTCTAAAAATAGGTTTTTTAATATAGATCAAGTGGAAATTACATGGTAACAGCTGCAAAAACTGTTGATTTAGTGATGCTTGTTGATGATAATGATACTGATAATTTCATCAGCAAGCGTATCATCGAAATAACTGAATTCGCGAAATACGTTGAAATAAAAAACTCTGGTAAAAGTGCCTTGGATTATTTAGCCGAAAACGAAAATAAACCTGACAAATTACCAAATATAATATTCCTGGATATTAATATGCCGATTGTGGATGGGTTTGTATTTTTATATGAATTTGAGAAATTTTCTGATGTGGTAAGAGATAAATGCAAGGTAATCATACTATCAAGCTCTGATAATAAAAGAGATATTGATAAAATTGTGAATAATGACCATGTAATTAAATTTATCACAAAGCCTTTAACAGAAAATGCTCTTAACGAAATCAGATCACTAGATTTAAGTTAAACAATAGAATCAAAATCTAAGAAAGAATTGTAAATCGATGAAGTATTTTATTGTCCTCTCTATTGCATTTTTGACTGCATTAAGTTTACAAGCACAAAACAATCCTGACTCAACAATTGTGGCCCCTGCTGATACAAGTTATTGGGACGAAAGTGCTATGATTAATATTAATTTTTCGCAAGTAGGCTTAACCAATTGGGCCGGAGGAGGTAATAGTTCTATTTCAGTAGGTGCCTTAACTAACTTCAAAGCGAATTATCAAAGAGATAAAGATGCATGGGACAATAGGTTAGATTTGGCTTATGGCGTATTGAGACAAGGAGATGATAACGAACCATTTATTAAAACAGATGATAATATCATTTTAACCTCAAAGTATAGCAGGAAACTAAAAGAAAAAATATTTATATCTGCTATAGTTGATTTCAGAACTCAGTTTTATAGAGGACTGACAGAAGTAGATGGGCAACAGGTAGTAATTTCAAGATTTATGGCTCCAGGTTTTTTATTAGCCAATATTGGTGCTACTTATCGGTATGAGAAAATATTCTCTGCAACATTATCTCCTTTATCATCAAAAACTACTTTTGTCGCTGACGACTCGCTTTCCAGCGTTGGATCTTACGGAGTGGTTCCAGGTGAGCGTTACAGGTTTCAAGGCGGTGTGAACATTACATCTTCCTTTGCAAAGGATTTGATGGAGAACGTTAACTTTACAACCAACCTCAATTTATTTGCTGCATATGAACAACTTTCCGAGATAGATGTAAACTGGGAAACTGCATTGATATTTAAGGTTAATAAATTTATCACATCAAGCCTATCAACTCAGTTGATTTACGATGAAGATATCAAATCTAAAGAAATTATTGTGAATGAAGTGACTGGTGACTCAAGGCTAGCGCCTGGTGTTCAATTTAAAAGTGTGATAAATATCGGTTTAACTTTTAAAATTTAAAAATTGTCATAAACTATCTACGATATTAAATATTAAAAATCAGTATCTAATCCCATTATTTCCTTCATTTTTGCCAAACTAGGATTCTTCTTCATCATAGCATCAAACTTTTCTTTTGGCGTATAGGGTCTATCAACAGCATTAGTTGAACTCACTTCATAAACTAACTGAATTGCATCCTCTTTATAAGTAGCTCTTAAATGAGTAACCAATTCTGCCTTTATAGATTCAATAGCATCCACTTCTAATGGATTTGTAAGCTTAAAGGTTATTGTAGTACTCTCTAGAATAAATTCATTGGTAAGTGCATTTGAAGCAAGGGCCGTAACCTTTCCTTTTTGTATTGTAAGAAAGTTTTTGAACTCAGATTTTAATGTGTCGATTGAAATTGGCAATGAAGCAGAATCGTTTTCAATTTCCTCCTCGGAAGTTAAGGATTCTACCCTTTTATTTTCATTCTGACTCTTCTCTTCTAATTTTAAATTGTCAGCAACCTTTAGCGACTCCTGATTTTTTATTACCTCTTCTGGTTTAGGAATTTCAAGCGTCTTTTGAAGTTCTTTCTTCTGTCCGGATTTATTACCGATTTGATCAGCTATAGAAACTGTCTTTTTACCGGTAGCATCAGGCTCGTTTGGGGTTGCTAGCTCACTTTTTTTTTTAAAACCTCAGCGTTAGACTTAGCAAGATCTACTGCACTATTGATTTTAGCCAATTTCATAAGCGCTAACTCAACGTGTAATCTTGGGCTTTTGCTGGCTTTATAATTTTGGTCGCACTGGTTAATTACATGCAACCCTGAAAGAATAAAAGAAGTTGAGACTTTTTTAGCTTGCTCTTTATATTGATGTTTCACTTGTTCAGAAACCTCTAAAAGCACAAGTGTAGCTTCATCTTTACAAACCAATAAATCTCTGAAGTGAGCGGCTAAGCCAACAATGAAGTTATGACCATCAAATCCTTTTTTTAAGATCTCATCTAAAAGTAATAATGCCTGAGGAATTTTCTCCTCTACAAGGGCATCGGTAACCTTAAAATAATAATCATAATCAAGAATATGTAAGTTATCAATAGTGGCCTGATAGGTGATTTTATTATCCGTAGAGAATGTAACGATTAAATCAAAAATAGAGAGGGCATCTCTTAGGGCACCATCTGCTTTCTGAGCTATAAGATGTAAAGCCGCTTCTTCCGCGTCAATACTTTCTCTTTTGGCTATATCCGCCAGGTGATCTGAAATATCAGTTACCTGAATTCTGTTGAAGTCATAAATCTGACATCGTGATAGTATGGTAGGTATTACTTTGTGTTTCTCAGTGGTAGCTAAAATAAAAATAGCATAAGCTGGTGGCTCCTCCAATGTTTTCAGAAAAGCATTAAATGCTTGGTTAGAAAGCATGTGCACCTCATCAATAATATACACTTTATACTTCCCATGTTGTGGAGGTACACGCACCTGATCTATTAAGTTCCGAACATCATCCACCGAATTGTTAGATGCTGCATCCAACTCATAAATATTCATAGAAGACGAACCTTCCATGTTGTCAATTTCAAAATCGTTGATCAATCGTGCCAAAATTCTGGCACAAGTAGTTTTACCCACCCCTCGTGGCCCACAGAATAATAAGGCTTGAGCTAAATGATTGTTATCAATAGCATTTTTCAAAGTAGTAGTTATGTGTTTCTGTCCTACTACTTCATCAAAACCTTTTGGCCTGTATTTTCTGGCTGATACAACAAAATTTTCCATTACTGCAAGTTAAAAATCTCTTGAATAATTTTATAATAACTACCTATTTAAATATATAGATATTAATTATAACTCATCTTTTCCCTAATCTTTACTCTCCGTAATACTCAACGTAATTACGAGGCGTTTCATACAAAGTAAGCTTATGTAGTGAGGCACCCTTTTGCAACAAAGCAATTTTTGGAGCTAAAATTTTCCAAAACTCGGAAATAATAATTTCGCAACTAGCCATTTTTCCTTTTAAAAAGGGCACGTCCATGTTAAGATTTTTGTGATCCACCTTATTTATCACCTCCTCCTTTATCAGGATGCTTAGCTTTTTAAGATCTACCACAAAGCCAGTACCGGGATCTGGAATACCTTTTACCGTTACAATTAACTCGAAATTATGCCCATGCCAATTTTCATTCGCACAGGGTCCGAATATTTCCTCATTCTTTTCTTTACTCCAATTAGGATTAAAGAGCTTGTGAGCCGCATTAAAATGTTCTTTACGATTAACGTAAACCATGTCAACCTTAATTTTAGGGTGCAAATATACATTTATTCATTAAATATAAATAGTTTTGTCCTGATAGCTTAGATATAAAAAAAACAGACCATGATTATAGTAACAGGAGCAGCAGGATTTATAGCCAGCAATTTAATTAAAAGACTTAACCATGATGGTTTTAAACATATTATTGCTGTAGATCAGTTCGATAATCCCGAAAAAAACAAGAACTTAAATACTTTAATTATTACCGAAAAAGTTGAGAGAAGCGAATTCTTTGAGTGGGTTGAGCGACAAAAAGCTGAAATTGAATTTATCTTTCATATAGGTGCCAGAACAGATACTGCAGAATTTGATAGAGAATTGCTTTATCAACTGAATACCTCCTATACTCAGAAAATTTGGAAGCTATGTATCCAAAAACAAATTCCGCTTGTTTATGCCAGCTCTGCCGCAACATACGGACTTGGTGAGCTAGGCTATAAAGATGATGAAAGTCTGATTCCTCAATTAAAGCCATTGAATGCCTATGGAGATTCAAAAAACGAATTTGATATTTGGGCTTTGAAGCAGGAAGAAAAACCTTTCTTTTGGGCAGGACTCAAATTTTTCAATGTGTATGGAGCAGGTGAATATCACAAAGGAAGAATGGCTAGTGTTATATTGCATGCCTACAGACAGATAAGTGAGACAGGTGCAATGAAATTATTCCGTTCACATAACCCCGAATTTAAAGACGGAGAGCAAATGAGAGACTTTGTGTATGTTGAAGATGTAGTAGATGTAATGATCTGGCTCATGCACCACAGGAAAAGCTCCGGTATTTATAATTTAGGTAGTGGACAAGCTCGTACTTTTCTGGATTTGGTAAAAGCAGTATTCAAATCAATGGAATTACCAGAGAAAATATCATTTATTGATACCCCAGCGGATATCAGAGATAAATATCAATATTTCACAGAGGCTGACATGAATAAATTGAAAGAAATAGGATATGAAAACCCCTTCACTCCACTGGAGGAAGGGGTTGAAAAGTACATTAATTTAATAAAGAGAAACTAAAAAACCTGTCTAATTTTTTACTTTTACCTTTGAAATAGGTTTTCCGCTTTTCACATCAAATTGCGTGGTATAATCAGCAATTGTTTTATTTCCTTCCAGCATTCCGGGAGGAGAAACAATTTCTATGATGTAAGAATCTATCCACTTTACAGAACCTTGAGGTAAAACACCCTTTTTGATTAATGAATTATCAGAAATTTTAAGTACGGCATATTGTAAAGGCTTTGTATTTGGTACTGTTTCATCTGCTTTATAGGTTGCAAGTACATACTCCTTAGTTTCATTTTCTTTAAAGACAACCTGAGGAATGTCCATTATTTCATAGGCTTTCTGCTTATAAGTGAGCTCTGTTGATGTGCTATTTTTTGAGCTATCAGGTCCGGAAGCAACTTGTTTGTTGCAACCGGAAACTGTAGCTAAAATTATTAATAAAATGAAATACTTCATTATTGCTTAATAAATCTTTTAGTTCTTAATGCACCCTTAGAGTCCTTAATTTGGATAAGATAAACACCCTGATCCCAATTACTTACATTAAGTCTGGTTTCTTTATCCAATTTGTTTACTTGTTGGTTCAAAATAAACTGACCTGATGCGTTATAAACGGATAATTCCTGAATATTATATCCTTCAACATTTAGGTTTACATAGTCCACTGCAGGGTTAGGGAATAATTTCAGCCCTGCATTTAAAGCTTGCTTATTCGATGTAACTATCTCTATCTCTGTTGAAGTAAACATAAAGTCATTTATATAAGATTTAACAGTTACATTGTTTCTACTCGCCTCTTCATAGTTAAATGAAATAGTTCTGCTAGCATCTTCCTTACTTAAGGATTGTGTGTCAGTAATGATTAATTCAGCACCAAATAACACTTCCACTTTATCAAATGGTTCAGTATTTTCTAATTCGATGGTTACCGGGTAAATATCACCATTTATAGTAGCATTAAAATTCAATATTTTAGGTGTTCTGTTTAATGCACTAGTGGTAATAGTGTTAGAAGGATACTCTTCTCCGTTGAGAACTCCAACAATTTTAATATCAGAACCATCAAAGTTGAAGAAATCAGTTAACTCAACACTTAGCGCACCTGAAACAGGGTTATCAATTACTGAGGTCTCTACATCGTTAATTAAAACCTTTACCTGATCGTAAACAACTGGTAAAGTAATTTTCAATTGAGCATCACCATAACCTAAGTATTCAAACTCATTAACCTTTAAATTAGCTATTGCTAAAGTCTCAATTGTTGCAGTCCAGATACCTCTACCATGTGTACCTATTACTACCTGATCATCTACAATTTTCATAGACCAAATTGAAACAGAAGGAATATCATTTCTGATGTTCCATGAGGTACCGCCATCCAATGATTCGTATAAACCAATCTCAGTACCAGCCCATATAATATCAGTATTAAAAGGCATCACTAGTAAACTATGTGTAAATACATCAGGAAAGCCTCTATTACTTCCATTAGCATTCCCTTCAAAACCAGAAATATCTGTCCAGGTTTGGCCTAAGTCAGTTGTTTTAAGAATTTTAGGAAAGTTAGCTCTACTGAATAATGCATAAGCGGTATTTTCTTCAGTAGGATGCGTATATATTCCTGTATAAAAAGCATCGGGATTAGGCGAATAGTTATTTACAGGTTCGTAAGACTCACCTGCATCGGAAGAAACGAATAAATTAAATGCTCCATCTGCCATCCCAGCGCCTGCCCAAACAATTTGATCATTAGCTAATGAAACCTCAACATCTGTTGCACTTGATGCTCGAGTATCCCATAGCGCATTGTCAATGGTTTTCATAGTCCAAGATATACCAAAATTAGTACTCTTGTAAATACCAGCTCCTCCTACAGTATAAATTACATCAGGGCTAGATGTGGAACCAGCTAATCTTGTGATAAAAGTACCGTCTGTTATACCAGTAGTAGCTCCAACAAAGGATGCTCCACCGTTTGTAGATCTTCTAAGCCCATTGAACTGAGAACCACCAATTACTTTCTGTGGATCCGTAGCATGCCATATTACCTCGAAACCATCTCCTCCAATTCTGAAATCATACACATTTGTAGCATCCACAGTTGAGCCGGAAGACACGTAGGTACCGTTGTCTTGCATACCTCCAATATATTTATCCTCCCCGGGCTTTTTATCTGCTCCATAAAATTGAGAAGTGACATATCCAGATTCTTTTTCTACAAAATCAACGCCATTGTTTTCAGAGAAACCAAACCCACCATCATTACCATTTACAATCATAAAGGTTTCCGTAGCATCATCCATTTTCAAAAATGTTAGATTATGATGATCGGGATGTAAAGTATTTTGGTTCTGGTTTTGGTAGCTACCATAGGCATCATATATTGCTGAAGTAGTAGATAATGCTAAGTTCTGTTCTCCATAATTAAACCTTAAAAGAGAGTTTACAAAAGTAGAGGGATCCCATATTGCTTCTTCTGCTAATACGGGCCAGAAATAGTACATATTAGCATATTCTACTCCTCCATTTACCCCAATATTTGAATCAGGCGTAGTGGCATTGTATTCCACATCATGTATATAAACATATTCTCTCGAATCACTTAAAGCTTCATCTGATTCACTTCTTTTATTTAAATTGAAAACTCCATTGTTTTCCTGATCACGGAAAGAAACCATTAATTGTCTATTATTTACAATATCCCAAGCTTCAAATGGCACATCAATATATTCTTGATAAGTATATTGCGGGATAGGTACACCAGAAGTTTCACCTTCAGGTATAGTAAACCTATGAGCTTTTTGGGAATTAGTGCCTCCAAACCTTAACTCTACTGTAACGGGATTTTCCGATGGACTATTATCCCCATCTGATACATTAAGAGTTCCACCATTAAATTCAGCTCCAAAAGTAACAAAACCTACAAATTCAGTTCCTTCAATATCCAGTCCTAAGAAGGTGTTTTCAGTAGATAAATTAGTTTCAATTTCATATTTTCCGATACTTACTCCACCAACAAATACTTCATTTTCATTATATGGGTTCACAGCAACTGTGTTATCATACCAACCCTGATTGCCAAGAAAAGCATCGTTAAAAGCTTCTTGTGATCGAACTCTCACCCAACTTACACCTTTATCTCTACTAGCATAAATAACAGTAGCAGGTGTTTCAGATCCAGGAATAGGTTGAAAAGTTGAAGTATAAACATAATTAGGATTACTTGGTGCTACATCTATTTCATATCTTACACCACCAGTTATTCCCTGAGATGAATTTGTCCAGCTTTCACCCGCATCAACTGTTTTAACGATACCCACACTGTTTACACCGGCATATTGTATATTAAAATCATTTGGGTCAACTTGTAAATCCTGTACTGATCTGCCTTGGGCAGCAGTGTATTTTTGTGTCCAGGACACTCCTCCATTAATTGATTTAAAAACACCTGTGTTGGTAGCAATAACAATTATGTCCTCATTCGTAGGGTCTACCGCAATTCTATTAACTGATTGAAAATTGAAATCCGAAACAGTTGATGGTAATAAAGCCCAGTTTTGGCCTCTATCTATACTTTTATAAATACCATCTCCTCTTACAAATGTTGTATTACCCGCAAACACCTCACCTGTTCCTACGTAAATCACATCAGCATTAGAGGCTGCTTGTGCTATAGAATTAGTGGATAGATTAGGTAGATCAGGAGTTAAGTTAGTCCATGAATCGCCACAATCGGTTGTTTTCCACACTCCACCACTGGCAGCCCCTGCAAACCATGTGCAGTTGGTATTATCTGCCGGGTCAATAGCTATGGCTCTTGTACGGCCACCTACATTCCCTGGCCCTCTTGAAATAAACTCAGCAGATAAATTGGCTGCCCCTGATTGAGCCCTGGCTTGATAGGATTTAGTTAATTCTTTATATCTATAACCGTTGATATAGCCGGATTGATCCTCATTAAGTTTTTTGGAAATCGAGTTATAATATTCGATATAACCATCAGGCTTCATAAAAGCTGCTTCACCTGATTTTACTTTACTTTTTTTGGTAGACCATAATTTTTCAGATGAAGTACTTTCCTGCTTCAATTCTATAGTGGGTATACTCAAATAAGTAAATATCAACACAATTAAAGCCAAGAAAGGAATTACTTGGGTAAAGTTTCTTTTCATATTAAGGGGAATTTAAGATTTAAAGTTTATTAATTTTAAAGAGCACAAGATAAGGAATTTAGAGTGAGTTAACTAACGTATGTTAGGGATATATAATTCAATTATACATAAATCTTTATAAGTAATAAATACACAACCCTTAATGAGTTAGGTAATATTGAATTAATCTAATAAAAATTGGAAGTAATTATCAAAAAGTATAAGGCACAATTCCCATTCTTTTTAAAATCAGCAACCATCTGCAATATGTAAAGGGAGATTAGCATCTATAAAAGCCTATACATACTAATCTCCCCTATTAATAGCTTTTCTTCTTAATTTAAACTTGTGTTATCAGTATCTGTTCTTTTGTAAATTTGATGTAATTAAATAAAAATACTCAATAAATATTTTCTAATACGGTAATAAAATCATCTTCACTTTTTATAGAGGGTTTATCATTTTCTATAAACTTAAGCGCCTTAGAACCCTCTGGAAGGTTTCTTTTCAATTGGCCTCGCGATAATTTATTAAATTCACTATAGATTCCATTTTCATCTATAAATACATATTCATCCCTTACCTCTACAGTCATTACTTTTGTGCCTGTATCAAATTCGGGTCTGTAATTCGGTTTAATAGTTATCAAATAATATTTCTTATAAAAAGCTGTCGAATCATTAGAGAATAATAATTCAGCATAGTATTTCTGATTATCATTTGGATCTAAAAAAATCTTATATTTTCTGGAATTAGAAATACTGGAAAGGCTGTAAATAAAATTCCAACTTAAATATTTCTCTTCTCCGTCCACATCCATAATTAACATTTTAGATTGTAAATCAACGTTGTAAATTACATTTTCATAGCAGGCATTTCTATTCACACACAAAGTACCTACCGTTTTATCATCAAACAATAATGCATCAATATCAGGTTGATTTGACATTTCTCCAACAAGATACTCTTCTTTAATTTGAGAACCGGGATATACGATAACCTCTAACTGTCCTGGCTGAACAATTTGAGCAGTAAGATTTGAAGATATAAAGAAGAATAATAAAGTCGTGAATGCTAAATGAATATTTTTCATATTTTTTTTTGGTTAAAAAAAAACTCCTGAGCCGTTAAAAGCTCAGGAGTTTAAATAATAATAGAGTTAAATTTATTGTGCTACAGGAGTATAGGTAGTCACGCCAGTCTCACCATAAACACTATCTACCCAAGCCCAAGTGATAACACCTGTTTCGGGATCAAAGGTTGGAGAAGCTAAACCATCAGTTGTAATAAAACCACCAAATTGATCAGGAGCATCTTCCAAGGTAATTTGTTCACAAATATCTACTAAAACAGTAACTCTTGCAGATGTACCATATTCTTCTAAATAAGCTATGGACCATAAACCACCAGTCATATCTTCAACCTGGTATCTACCATCACCTAAGTCTTTGAGCTCCACTTCATATTCGTATGAAAGAGCACCTAAATCTGACTGACTTACTTCAGTGGTATTAATATACATACCCCCTAAGTCTGACGGACAAGTAAATGTTACAGTATAATTGCCTGCAATAGTCATTACCCTACCATCAGCTAAATTTAATTCATAGGTAAACACGAATTGATCTCCTGGGAATAATTCATCCTCATTTTTCACATCTCCATCAACAGGAAGATTAGTAAATAACTCTGAAGTAGTAAATGAAATTAAACCATCCGAAGTTACAGAGGCTAATTCCACTACTCCTGACGAAATAGGTCTGGTAGTAGTATCAGTCACTTGCTCCAGTGTTTTTAACTCTCCATAAATAACGATACTCTGTACACTTACTCCTTCATTAGCAGTTACAACAAGATCCATATCGATGGTTTCTGTTTCACCTCTCAAGAATGCTCCTGTTGCAGGTGCTTTCAAATTAGCTCCTAATTCACCGTCTCCAAAAATAGATTCGCCTTGATCTTCACAACTGGTTATCAAAACTGTTAAGATAACCAGGCTAAATATATTTATTAATAACTTTTTCATAAATTTCGTTTTTAAAAATTAATCAGCAAAAACCCAAAGATCATCTGTCAATTGATCGCCACCTTGTCTAGAGATAGCTTCTGCAACTGAAGCCGCATTGGCCTGCTTCTCGTTTTGCGGGTACAGCAACCTTCGCGGTATAATGTTAATCGTAGCACCAGTCACGGGCACCAATGTGGAAGGAAATCCTGTTCTACGGTAATCAGACCATATTTCCACCATCCCCTGCGAGTAAAGTGCTTTATACTTTTCAGTGATAATTTGGTCAAAAACATTACCAGAAGTAGCCAAATTACTATTTGCTGTAGCATAAGCCTGAGCAGCTGAATCACCAACGCCCAATACCTCCATATTAGCTAGGATTGCTTCTTCCAATGCTTCAGAAGCAGCAGCCGTATTACCAGCACTTACCCTTAGAATAGCTTCAGCCTCAATAAATTTTTGCTCACTGTAACTAATAAGTGGAACAGGTGAATTTTGACGGCCCCAGAACAAATCTGCACCTATGAAAGCATTTCTATCTCCCTCAATAACCAAAAATTCTTTACGTGGATCATCCTCTAAAACTGTACCCACATAATAATCTCCCATTTCCAAAGTTGCCGCTCTATCTAACTCAAATAGATACAAAGAATTTGCTCCATTATTAGCTTCAGTAAATGGGAAATTAGGCTGATCAGCAGAGCTCGTAAGCGCACCTGCTGTCAATTGATTCAACGCTAATTGAGCAGCACCCGAATTTCTTTTGATAGTTTGCAAATAGTATCTTGCAGACAATGATCTTGCAGCGGCAACCCAAGCATCTGTATCACCTGAATAAATCAAGTCATCAGATCCCAATGTTCTACCTACCGTTTCTCCTTGCAAGCCTGTTATTGCTTCAGCCAATAATGATTGAATAGTAGCATATATCTCCTCTTGAGTGTCAAAAGCAGGATTTAAATTTTCCGTACCTTGGAATGCTTCAGAATAAGGTAAATCTCCCCATAACTGCGTAGCAAAACCTAGGTTTTGAGCTAGCAGTATTTTAGCCACCGCAGCATATTCTGAGGAAGGATTTGCCTCGCCTTCAGCCACATTTAAAATTGTGATACAATCTCTCATGGCACCAACATAAAGCTGTGCACTCCAGGGATTGTCGATATCAGTATCCTGCACTACATAATTAGTAATCGCATTTTGCTGAGCTTCTACTCCCTGAAAGTACTGCATCCAATGACCCGCGTATCTTGCGGCGGTGGCATTTAAATTATAAGCACTTTGCACCTGAGCCTTTGGTAGTATTAAGTTTACAGTTACCTGCTCCTCACTGAGGCTGGTTGGATCAATATTGTAATCATCAAAATCACAAGCAAACAGCATAAATAAGCAAGCTGTTAATATAATATTTAAATATTTCATAATATTTTCTTTTAAAAAGTTAGAAAGTCAAATCCAAAGAGAAAGTATAACTTTTTGTATTTGGATTATTGAAATAATCTAAGCCAAAACCATTAGTTGCTCCTGTTAAGTTAGTCTCAGGATCTATACCTGTGTAACCTGTTATAAGGAAAAGGTTTCTTGCACCAATTGAAGCATGGATTCCTTTAAAAGGGCCATCACCTAGGATTGATGCAGGCACTCGATATCCTATAGAAACATCTCTTAAACGTATCCATGAGGCATCCTCAATATTATCTTCAGGTAAACCACCAAATGCATATCTATTGTAGATGTTTTGTCCAACAGGTCTTGAAGGATCATAAAAATCAACTGGCGTGGTATTTGGAATATAAGTTGGTTCAGCAGCCGTACCAGTATTTACCACACCATCAAAAACAAAACCTTTAGTAAGTCTTTGCTCTTCTGTAGATTTAGCTGTTCCAAAAGTTTTTAATATTCCGGCCGTTCCATTCCAAATATCCCCACCTTTTCTGAAATCTAAAAGAGCAGATAATGTGAAGTTTTTGTAAGTAAAACTATTTCTAAAACCAGCAACAAAATCTGGATTAGGGTCTCCTAAAATTCTAGCATTAGGATCCTGCAATGGCCAACCATTATTATCAATCACTAACTCACCCGCATCATTTCTTAAATACCCATTTCCAAATAAGGCTCCAAATGGTTGTCCTGCTATCGCTCTGGAAGTTGTTGAGGTGAAACCTTCTAAACTAATTGATTCTACGTTTTCAGCCAGTTTCTCTACTATATTTTCATATTGGGTAAAGTTTACTGTAAGATCCCAAGTAAAATCTTTTGTTTTTACGGGTGTAGCGGTCAATACTGCTTCTATACCTGTGTTAGAAATTTCTGCAGCATTTTGCACAGCACTATTAAATCCTGAAGATGGTGCAATATCCACTGCAATAATAGCATCAGTTGTTAAACTATTATAATAGGTTACATCCAAACCAACTCTTCCTCTGAAAAATTGTAAGTCAGCTCCCACTTCGAAAGTACTTGTTAATTCAGGCTTTAAAGCAGCGTTACCTACTAAACCATCTCTATCGAAGGCATTAACACCAAACTCAGGAAATATACCTCCCGTTGTTATAAAACCATCACCACCCCAATCAGCTCCAGAATAATAACTGTTTGTAGCATATATGAAAGCGTTTCCTCCGTCATTACCCACCTGAGAATAAGATCCTCTCAATTTACCGTAGGAAAAGATAGCATTGTTACTAAGGTTTAATGTTTCAGAAAACACATAGCCGAGCGAAACCGCAGGATAAAAGAATGAATTAGCATCGTTTGGCAGAATGGAAGACCAATCGTTTCTACCAGAAAGCTCTACAAAAAGTGTTTCTTGCCACCCTACATTCACTGTACCAAACACTCCGTACAATTTTCTTCTGGTGTTACCTCTGAAACCTTGTACAGTATTTGCATTGCTTATATCGTAGTACTTAGGTACGTTTAACTCTTGGCCAAATGATTCAGTAAATAATGTTTCCGTTTGGTAATAATTATGACCAATAGTTCCAGTCACAGTGAAATCGCCAAAAGTATTGTTATAGTTTAATAATAAATCTGAATTAATGTCTTTTGCGTTTCTTTCTACAAAGTCAGTAGAACCAGCTCTCACGCCCGCACTATTAATATTGAAGGCATTAAAAATAGATTCGCTGTAAGTATCAATCCCTATTTTGTATGATGCAGTAAGGTGATCTGTTATTTTATAACTTAATGAAGCATATCCAATTATTCTATTGACATCATCTTCAAATGGACTATTATTTGACACCCAAAAAGGATTATCATAAATACCTGCTCGATAAGATCTTTGCGTCCCATCAGCAAATTCATAAGTTGACACTTCATTAGCAGCATCATAACCTGTTAATCCATTTCCAATATCGAAAGTAGGAGTGTTACGTAACAACCCTAACATAACACCAGAGGTATTACTACCCTGCTGCACACGATAACCACCAGAGTTAATATAAGTAGCAGATGCACCAATTGTAAATTTCTCTGTTAGTTTGGCTTCTACTGTAGCTTTTAAAGAGGTTCTTCCAAAATCGGAATTTGGTACTACACCAGTATTATACATTGTTCCTGCGGAAAGGTAATAAGTTATTGCATCTGAACCACCAGAAACGGAAACATTATTGTCAGTGGTGTAACCATCAACAAAAAAAGCATCGTAAGGGTTATATGCAATAGCTGCTTGTCCATTACCG
>JBBSPJ010000043.1:0-17305 GCA_038258905.1 Cytophagales bacterium | reverse complement strand
CTATTTTAGTTAGCCCCAATGATTGGTGGAGTAAAAAGCTTTGAATATTCTGTATAAATTAAAAGGGAATTATTAAATTGAAAAGTGAAAAGAATCAGAATGAAGCATTTAAAAACTTTATACTCAATTTTAATAATCATTATAACTTTTTCATCATGTAACCCATCCAACAAAAGCAAAGAAGAAAAAGAAGACACTCAAATTAGTGCTACCAAGGAAATGCATACAGCTCTAAAATCTTTAGATTGGCAAGGAAAGTATAGAGGTATAGTGCCATGTGCCGATTGTGAAGGAATTGAAACCACTCTAACTTTAAAAGAACAAAAGACTTATTCTCTTAGCTTAAAATATTTAGGAAAAAGCGACAGTATCTATACTTCAGAAGGCTCTTTTATATGGCATGAAGATGGCCTGAGGATTTCTCTTCAAAATGAAGAATATAGCGCTACTGATTATTTCGTAGCTGAAAATCAAGTTTTTCAACTCGATAAAAAAGGTGCTAAAATTAAAGGAGACTTGGGAGAATATTATGTGTTATTAAAGCAGTAATAGGGTTTTCACCGTTTAATTGTGCATTACTTTTCGATTTCGGCAACCAATTCTTGATACCAATCTGCTCCATACTTTCTTATAAGTGCATCTTTTACAAATTTATATAGAGGAACCCCTAATTTATTACCCAATTCGCAAGCAGCATCACAAATATCCCATCTATCATAATTTAAGGCATCATACTGATCGTAAGTAGTAATACGAATTGGGTATAGATGACAAGAAATGGGTTTCTGAAAGCTGATTTTACCATCATTGTAGGCCTGTTCGATGCCACATTTCAGGATGTTTTTCTCATCATAAATAGCATAAGCACATTCTTTCTCATTAATTGTGGTGGTGCTGTAATCATCTTCCCAGTCTTTGATATAAACTCCTTGCTCTTCAATAGCTTTTATACCGGCCTCAGATAAATACGGTTTAACTTTATCGTAAATTTCCTCCATAATTGGCAACTCGTCCAAATTTAAGGGGGCGCCTAAGTCGCCTTCAACACAGCAGGCACCTTTGCATTTATTTATATTACAAACGAAATTTTTATCTTTTATATCTTCGGTAATAACAGCTTCTCCTATTAAAATCATTTAGCAAAATTATGGTTAAAGGTGTAAAGACCCTAATAATATTTTCATTATAAATTAGGGCTCTAGTAATTATTAGTAATTAGGTAATCTCAGTTTAAATGTGGTCCCTACACCTAATGAGCTATCACAGTAAATAGTTCCATTATTTAAATCTATAAACTCTTTAACTAATAGCAGACCAATACCCGCACCACTTGCTGATGAGGTTCCAATAAGATTCATTTTATCTAACTGAAACAATTTACTCAGTTTCTTGGCATCAATTCCAATACCATTGTCTGATACTTCAATAATGCAAACCTTTTTTTCAATATGTGCTTTAATAATGATTTTTCCACCATGAGGTGTGAATTTTATAGCATTAGAGAGAAGATTTCTAAGAGCAATCTGAATCATTTCCTTATCCACATAAACTTCTGCATCTGCCTGAATCTTATTTTCAATAAAAAGTGCTTTTGCTTCAATTTGATTTTCATATAAGCTCAAAAGTTGTTGGAATGCATCTGCAATTAATAATTTAGATTTTTTTAGCTCCATTCCGTCTAACTGACTTTTCGACCATGCTAAAAGGTTATCCATCAGGTAGGATGTATTATGTAGATCTTTTTCCAGGTCTTTTGATAGCGATTTCAACTCTTCTGCAGTTAAAGCTTCTTGATTAAAAAGTGAAACAATACCTTTTAAAGATACTATTGGACCCCTTAAATCATGAGAAATAATTGAGAATAACTTATCCTTAATCTGATTTAAATTATCCACTTTTTCCATTTCAGAGCTCAACTCCATTCTATTTATAAAAAGATTTAACTTTTGCCTCTCTAGCAAATAAGCTGATAAGCCCCCAACACAATAGATCACCATAAGCTGACTTATTTGCCTGGAGGCTATAAATGAATAATTGAAATATTCTATATAAATAACATAAGAGATAATGAAAAAGGTATTTATTGCTAATGCATAACGAAATCTAAATCCCATAATAGTAGATATTATGAAGATAAGAACCATCAAAATATTAGAAAGAAAAATGTCGAATTTAGGATCATCATTAAAATGATAATGTATAAAAAAGACTAGCCCTACAAAAATAGCTACAGCCATAGCAATTAGTTGTGTAAGCTGGTAGTCTTTTTCTTTAAATAAGAATGTAAAAGCGCCAAATAAGGTCAATATTAACGCCATTCCTCCCCTAAAGCCTGCAGATACTAACTTCTGTTCATATCTAAAAATATCCACAAAAATAAAAACAAGACTTAACACTACTCCTAGTATTATAACAAGTCTTAAAGCATATAAATCTTGTTTAAAAAAACTTTTGTTGTACTCCTTATCAACCTCCTTATCTGGAAATGTTAGTAAAAAAGAGTTAAATGAATATTTCTGTACTTCTGCCATATAAAATAGACGTAAAAATTACGAAATTAAGATTGGCTATTAAAACAATTTTAGATAAGTATTCAGTTTTCATCGATATTTACTTAAAAATACGATGTGAAGTTAAGATTTGATTATAAATTTGTTTTATGGATTATTTAGAACAATTAAATTCCCCCCAAAGAGAAGGCGTTGAAAATTTGGAAGGACCTACAATGATCATTGCAGGTGCCGGGTCAGGAAAAACAAGAGTTTTAACCTTTAGAATAGCTCACTTAATAAAAAGTAAGGATGTTGATCCCTTTAGTATTTTAGCTTTAACTTTTACCAATAAGGCTGCCCGTGAAATGAGAGCCAGAATAGAGAAAGTAGCCGGAACTGATGCCAGAAACTTATGGATGGGTACCTTTCACTCAGTATTTGCCAGAATTTTAAGATCAGAAGCGGATAAATTGGGCTACCCTAGAAATTTTACTATTTATGATACTGATGATTCTAAACAGTTGATCAGAACAATAGTAAAAGAGATGGGCCTTGACGATAAAGTATATAAGCACAATGTTGTTTATAGCAGAATTTCTGGCGCCAAAAACAACCTTATATCGTGGCAGAATTACCTCAACAATCCTATATATATTTCCGATGATGAGCAGGCGCAGAAGCCTAAAATGGGTATGATTTATAAGGAATACGTTCAGAGATGCTTCAGATCTGGTGCAATGGATTTTGATGATCTGCTATTTAACACCAACGTACTATTCAGAGATCATTTGGATGTGTTAAATAAATACCAGCAAAGATTCAAATATGTAATGATTGATGAGTTTCAGGATACAAATATCTCTCAGTATTTAATTACTAAAAGGCTAGCTTCTGTTAGCCAAAATATTTGTGTAGTGGGTGATGATGCACAAAGTATTTATGCTTTCCGTGGAGCAAACATTCAAAACATATTAAATTTTGAGAAAGACTATCCGGATTTAAGAGTAATCAAGTTAGAACAAAATTATAGAAGCACACAAAACATAGTAAATGCTGCCAACTCTGTTATTCATAAAAACTCTGCTCAGCTTAAAAAAGATGTGTGGACAGATAACGACAGTGGCGAATTAATTCATTTAATTAAATCTACTTCGGATAATGAAGAAGGACGTTTGGTGGCATCCTCCATTTTTGAAGATAGAAACAATAAAAAGCTAGAGAATAGGGATTTTGCAATTCTTTATAGAACCAATAGCCAGTCGCGGTCTATGGAAGAAGCCCTACGCAAAATGAATATTCCTTACCGAATATTTGGCGGCTTATCCTTCTACCAACGTAAGGAAATAAAAGACCTTCTCTCCTATTTGCGTTTCATAATCAACCAGAATGATGAACAATCCTTCAGAAGGATTATCAATTTACCCAAAAGAGGAATTGGTAATAGCTCTGTAGATAAAATTGTGGTGGCTTCTTTTGAAAATGACTTAACACTTTGGGAAGTCTTACAAAAAATAAGGAAATTTTTACCCGGTAGAGCAGCTAATGCAGTTGAAAATTTTGTAACCCTTATTAAAACCTTTAAAATAAAGTTAGAAAGAGCTGATGCATTTGAAACTGCTTCTTTTGTAGCAAAACAATCCGGTTTACTTAAGGAATTATATGATGATAAAACAATTGAAGGACTTAGTAGGTATGAAAATGTTCAGGAATTACTGAATGCTATAAAAGAATTTGTTGACACTCCAGAACAAGAGGATAAATCATTAGAAGCGTTTATTGCGGATGTTGCCTTATTAACTGATGCTGATAAAACAGATCCTAATGATACTGATTATGTTAATATGATGACCATCCACTCAGCGAAAGGTCTTGAGTTTAAGCACGTATTTGTGGTGGGTATGGAAGAAGATTTATTCCCCTCTCAAATGATGCTGAACAGCAGGGCAGACCTTGAAGAAGAGAGAAGGCTCTTTTACGTGGCCATCACCAGGGCAATGGAAAAAGTAACCCTTAGTTATGCCCTCACTAGATATAGATTTGGTAGGCTTAAAAGTTGTGAACCAAGTAGATTTATTGAGGAAATTGATCCGGAATACTTAAAGGTTGATAGGAAATTTAATAATCCGGAACCTATGGGTAATTTGAATTCAGGACAAGGCAATAGCTTATATGCCAGAAATTTGGTATCCCAGAGGAAAGCTGAAAACAGAGCCATACCACCTGGCAAGAAATTACATACTCCTTCACCCGATTTTGCTCCTAGTGATACGAGAAAGTTAGATACAGGAATGAGGGTGGAACATCCTAAATTTGGATTTGGAGATGTGAAGAAAATGGATGTTGAAGGTGCCAATAGGAAAGCAACCATAGAATTTGAAAATTTTGGAGAAAAAACGTTGCTTTTAACTTTTGCTAAATTGAGAATAATAGAATAAGAAAAATACCGAAGCAAAAGATAATAGTAAACAGTGTATACTCAGTTTTAAGTAAATCACTTACAAGTAAATTGGGTAATGCCCTCATATTTAAGGAGAGATTTTTTATGACCTTTGATTATAATTAAATAACAAAGCCATGAAAACATATCCAAAGTACTTCAGAATAGTTAATCAGAATATACTGATAGCCCTTGTTGTTCTTATTACCTTATTAGGCTTAAGTATTAAAACAAAGGCGCAGAGCCCTGCATTAGGTAACGATGAGCTCAAAATCAAAACTAGTATGAAAATCAAATTAAACAATTTCGATTACGATATACTTGTTCCAAAAATTAAAATTAATGAATTGGAAGCATTCACTGAGGCAAAATTCAATCAATTGGTTTATGTTACAGATGAAAACCCCGGATTTTATAAATTCTTTAATAATCAATGGACAAAAAAATCAATTAAAGAAGTAATGGATGCTATTGAAATGAATTTAATTATGGGAAATCCACTTAATGAAGATATCATTCTTACATCTAATAATGAAAAGACCTTATTAGATTATAACCGCCATGTTCATAATTTGTATAAAGGTTTTGGTTTTGATAAAGGCACTACTCAATTAGCAATTAATATCGCTAAAGGAAGATAACAAGGTTAGTTTTTAGTTTTTTTACCACAGACAGATTTTTGTTGATATTACAACAATAAAAATGTCTGTGGTTTTTTATTTTGTTTAAATGGGTATTAAAATAACCCTATTAGAGCCTACCGATAACCTTTGGTTGAGTTTCCAGAGGCTAAAGCACCAAAATATTAAAGTTCATTTTTAAGTGTGCAGCAGAAAACATTAAACAGAAAAAGCTAGAGCTAGCTGAAAATCAAGCAAGAGTTAATCATTGCTTAAAAATGAAATGCAGTATGAAATTTAATTGTTTTAAGCAGGCCTTAGGTAAATCGCTTAATTTCAAATTGGGCAATGCACTCATGTTTTGAGTAAATTATTTCATGACCTTTGATTATAATTAAATAATAAAGCCATGAAAACATATCCAAAGTACTTCAGAATAGCCAATCAGAATATACTGATTGCATTAGTAGTTCTTATCACCTTATTCGGCTTAAGCATAAAAACGAAAGCGCAGAGTCCTGTATTAGGAGATGATGAGCAAAAAATAAAAACAAGCATGAAAATCCAATTAAATAATTATGATTTTGATGTGCTTGTACCAAAAATCACAACAAAAGAGCTTGAGGCATATACTGATCTTAATTTCAATCATATGGTATATATAACAGATAAAAACCCAGGGTTTTACAAATTTTTTAATAATCAGTGGGCTAAAAAATCAGTTAAAGAGGTAATGTAAGTAATAGAAATGAATTTGAGTATTGGTGGCGAGCTACAAGCCGAAGATATCATTCTCACCACAAATGAAAATAGAAGCTTATTAGATTATAATAGCCATATCGATCATTTGTACCGTGGCTTTGTTTTTGAAGAAGGCAGTAATCAATTAGCAATTAATATAAATAAATAATATAGTTTTAGTATTTTTTGACCACCGAAAACGTAAAACCTTTAAAGTAAAACGGTTTTGGTGGTTTTCTATCTCCCTTCTACAGACAAAAACCTTTCTATAAATTTTAAGATAAATAAGTACTAGGTAAATCACCTAATGTAAAAATTAGAATATCCCTCATTTATACTAACTGAAAATAATAGACCTTTACATTATAATAAAACACAAAGCTATGAAAACGTTTATTAAGAGTCTCAAAAATTTTAAATCTATTGTATTAATTTTAGTAATACTCATTTTTACTTTTGTTGGTTTGAATTTTAAGGTGAATGCTCAAAGTCCTGCATTAGGTGTTGATATGGAGAAGATTAACAGCAGCATGAAAATTAAAATGAATAACTTTGATATGGATGTGCTCATACCTAAAGTTAATAAAGCTGATCTAGTTGCTTTTAATGAAGTAAGTTATAACCAAATGGTATATGTTACAGATGAAAACCCAGGTTTTTACATGTTTTTTAACAACCAATGGAGCAAACAAAAAATCAGTAGTGTTCTTAATTTAGTAGAAATGAATTTATCTATGACTCAGATATCAGATAATAGTATAATTCTACAAACTGCTGCAGATCAAAATAAAAAATTATTGGATTATAATGGACATATTAATGATTTATATGAGGGTTTTCAATTTGAGGCAGGAAGTAATCAATTAGCAATTAACATTGCTAAAGGAAGATAATAAGGTTAGTTTTTAGTTTTTATCCATATAGTATCTGAAAGTTAAATTCATGATATTATATGGATTTTTTATTATATGCCTTTATAGTTTCATTTAATAGTTTAAAATCAAGATTACCTTTTACATCTTTTAAGTGGTGGGCTATAGCGAGCGATTTACTAAGCCTGCTATGAGTATTCTTTACTTTTTGAACTAAATAGATTAAGCTTCTCCTTTTGCCCATAGTCAGGTTCATAAAGTACCGATTTGCCTCTTCGTCTTGTTCCAATAATACACCTAACTCTTCAGGCATTTCAAATCCATATTCTGATAAATCCTTTACTAAGTTTACTACCACTTCGTCCCCTTCTTTTAAACCTAATTTGTTTCGATTTTCATTATTAACGAGAATAAACCAATATTCTTGAGATTTCATGAGTGCGGCAGGCCAGGTAATTTGGTCAATGGTGCAGATGACTCGTTTATTTTCTGCTACAATAAATTTTTTGGCAATATCTTCAGCTACAATGATATGATAATGCCATAGTGGGGAATCAAACATCCTTAGTTGGGTAATAAATTTTATCATACTTAAAAATTATTTACCCCATAACATAAAAGGAGCCCAATAATATGGGGCGGCTTTTTCGGAATTAATCATCGCTAACTTTGCATTTCTTAATCCTTGCGTGTACGATTTATTATTATTTATACTCTGATTATAAAACTGTGTCATTAAGCCGGCTGTGGATTGATCGGATACCTTCCATACAGAGACCAGTAAATTCTTTGCGCCTGCGTAAGTAAAAGCACTCCCTAAACCTATTATCCCTTCTCCTCTATTATGTTGCCCTAAGCCTGTTTCGCAGGCGGAAAGAGTCACTAAATCAGCATTAATATTTAAACCATATATTTCAGATGAATATAATACTCCATCTTCAGAATGATCATTATTGTAAAAAAAAACGCCAGAAAGCTCCGGAGTTTCCACATTAACGAGCCCATGAGTTGCTAAATGAATATATTTATATTTATTTAGTTCAAAATTCTTAAAATTATCTTCTGTAGCTTCAGCGTTTAAAAGCGACTTAGTGTTTATCATTTTATCAGAAAATATCCTTTCAATTTCTTCAATTTCCTGATGGGTGCCAGGTAGGTCAGATAAGAATTCTGAATTAAATGCAACGGGAGCTACTAATATAGCAGTATTTTCAAAAGAGCGAACCTTCTTATCAATTTGTAAAGTAATAGAAAACCCATAATTTATATCATAACTCTTTATTAAATAGCTCATTGAGGCATAATCTAAACTTGTCTTAATTTTTTTTGTCAAAAAAGCCTCGAAAGGAACTTTAGCTAATTCACCATCAGGAATAATACTTAATTTTTTTATCTCTGAGGAAATTTTCAATGGGAATAACCATTCGTACACTTGATTAGAAATTTCTTCAAATTCAGGCTTTAAATTATAGACCAAAGTGTTTCTATACGCCCTTAGATATTTTGTAATTTCATTTGCATTTCTGATTCTATAAAATTTTAATTTATCTTTTGAGATATAGTAGAGATAAATTTCATCAGATTCCATATCGTAGGCATAATTTAAAATTGCCTGATCAGCTGAGATTGCACCTTGAATATCCTTCAAGTCTGCTACCTTCGAACTATGTTTTAAATTATAATATTCAGGGTAAGCGACTTCAATAGTCTTTATTAATTGTTCATATCTATTCTTAGTTTCAAAAAGTAGTGACCTATAATCTGATTCCACCTCTTTACCGACATGAATGGAAATTTGTGTATTCAAATATGCCATTTCATTCTGAAGCAAATTTTCTGTTTCTATTAATTGCTGAGGTATTTTAGCAAAATTCTTAGCCTCAGACTCTACCAAAGCACTTAATAAACTTATACCTTTAGCTTTTTCAGCGTAACTGAGTGCCATAGGCAAATAATCATTCGAAAATAAAGTAACTTCATTGAGTCGCAAACAAATTCGTTGAGCATCCTGATAAACTTCAGCAGCTAAACCACTGAGAGCTAGTTGATCTTTCTTGTTAGTTCTGTTTGTTCTCAAAGCTTTAATAAGTTGATCGCAAAAGTCTAAAGTACTTAATGCATTCAAAAGATGCTCTTTTTTTAGAGAGTAACCATAATAATAAGCTTCATAAATATTAGCTTTTCTTATCAATATATTAAGTTGGTTAAAGGGTTTAATGGCATCCTCAAGTTCCGGATTAATGGCATAATTTATATTTTCAAAAATAAAACTGTTAGCAATTAGGGCTTTTTGATTATAGGCTAAGGCATTCTTATAATCAGCTTGTTGTTTATACATGTCTCCCATTAACATATAAACATTAGCTAGTTCAGTGTTTCGTTCACCATAGTTTCTGGTATATATTTTAACTGCTTCATTATAGTTATCCTTAGCCAAAAGGAAATTATTAGTTTTTTGATGAATATTGGCAATATTAACTAAAATGAAGGCTTCAGTTGGCATAGGTGAAGGATGGCTTCCCCTCCATTTTTCCAAGGCTTCATTCAAAAGTCTTAATGCGCTTATAAATTGCTTACCTCTACTTTCAATTAAACTTAAATTTATAGTGCTTTGAATAATTTTATCTAAATTATTTTTTGGCTGTAAATTATAAATAGCTAAGGCTTGCTGAAAATATTCTTTAGCTTTCCCATCTTCCTCATTACTCAATACCAAGCCCAGGTTATTATAATTGTCCGCCAAAATATTATCGTCTAAATCATTCCTTTTTTCCCTTGTGTTTAAAGCTTCTAATAAATAATTGTGAGCTAAATCAGTTTTTCCTTCATTCCAGAGTACTATTCCCTTATTACTTAAAGCTCTACAGTAAACCTCAGATACTTTATACTTTGGCTCCAATACGCTAAGCGCCTTATCCAAATTAATAACCGATAAGTCATTTCTACCCTTTAAAAGATATAACTCGCCTAGTAAAGCCCAATTTTCAAAATTATGGTCCTTTAATTTTACCTCAGATATAAGGCTATCTATATATTGGTATTTTGCTCTGTCTAGATAGTTTTTATAGTAATCAGGCAATTCCTGACTAGAGATTGGAGTAATAAAGCTTGAAAGAAAGAAAAAAATCAGTAATACCCTCATTTTAAAAATTATAATTATAGGTTAAATTGATAACATGCTTCCTGGTAAGGCCATCCGGGTTATAATCTCTATCAGTAATTCTGTGTCCATAAATTAAACTTAATCCGGAATAAACATTAAATCTATATCCCATTCCGAAAAGCGCAGACAACGCAAGTCCGGTAGTACCTTCAAGTTTTTGATACTCCCCGTTTTCATCTCTTCCCTGATCTTTAGTGATCCTATAAATAGGTAATAATCCCACATTAAAGTTTAACCTGGAAAGTCTCCAATTTCTTTCCACTCTCAACATAATATCTGCCCCTCTACGTAAATCAACTCCTTCGTCATGTTCAAGTACATAATCTATACCCCCTTCGTACCAGGCCCAATCCTGTGGATCTGCTACGAAAGAATTCTCATTTTGATGAATTAGTGGCTGCTGGTAGCCTGCAGAAAATAGCCAATTTCTATTAATCAGGGAAGCACCCATCACAAAATCGTAAGTACCTAATGTGGTTTGATAATACATGGGTAATACTACTCCTTCCTCCTGCTGTACATCGTTGGCTCTACCAGTAGGTAATTTTGCTCCAATAGTGCCTAAAAGCTCAAAATTCTGGGTTTTGGAAATACTTTTTGTTAAGCTCAAGGAAATATCTCCTAACCCTTGATTAGTCCCAAAATTACCACTTATAAACATATAGGGTAGCTTTACTTGCAAGGTCAAATCATTTTTAGTGACAAAGCCTAAATCTAAAATTCCGGCCCTGATCACAGCTGAGGTATTACTTTGACCCTCGTAAAAAGTGAAATTTATAGTGCGTAAAGTTATAGGTAAACTTCGGTCATATTGTTGATCTGGTTTCATTGCACCCATAGTACAGAAACCGGCATCACTACATCCTTGTGCATATAATTGGTAACTACAAAAGGAAAAAAACATGATTAAGAAATAAAAAGATAAACTAGCTTTCATGATGTTAAGAAACTTTATCTTACTAAAGTATCACTAAACTTAAAATTATGCAATATTATTATCTTAAAATTAAATAGAACTTACTGAAGTGAACGCTTTTAGTATAATAGATCATAGGCTTTGCTCCAAAAAATAAAAATTTAATTATTTGTTTTTGTGTAAGCAAATAGATTTAAATCTTAATAGGTAAGCTTATTTTGAAGGTACTTCCTTTGCTAAATTCCGATACTACTGAAATTTTACCTCCAAGTTTTTCTACAGTTTCTTTCACAATATATAAACCAATCCCGGAACCATCACTGTAACTTGAGGCTCTAAAAAACATATCGAAAATTTTCTTCAGATATTGTTTTTCTATACCTAAACCATTATCATTAACTGAGATAATTAAATTGGTACCAGCATGAGAAATACTGATTTTGAGAAATGGTTTTTCAACAGCTGGGTTAAAATACCTTATACTATTAGAAATCAGGTTATTAAAAATGACAATTAATCTTCTTCTATCAGAACGAAAAGTGAAATTTTGATCAATTATAATATCCTTGTCGATAAGATCAAAGTTCTTCAAATACTTAAAGTTATCAAGTGATTCGTCAATAAGAGACTTGAAGTCAATTTTTTGAATATCCACCTCCTGCCTGGCGTTTCTTGATAAGTTGATGATATCGTCAATAAAATTATTAAGTTTATCAATACTTTTATTGATTAATAACAAATAGTAATCTAGCTTATCTTTATTAGTTTCCTGTTGAGCAAGATGAATCAAACCTTTTACTGAGCTTAAAGGAGCTTTTAAATCGTGTGAAGCACTGTATACAAAGCTGTCGAGTTCACTATTAAGTTTTTTAAGCTGTATATTCTGATTTTTTAACTTTTGTTGTGCATTTTTAATTTCAGTTGCATCCCTTATAGCCCCATCGTAATAAGCAATTCCCTTATCATCTATTGTGATCATACTACTTATTAGGCCAGTAAATGTCTCCCCATTTTTCTTGCGAAATAGCATTTCTAAATTGGTGAACTGCTTTTTCTTATTTAAAAGTGCAATTACTTTATCTCTATCTTTTGGGTTGGCATACAAAGAAGCGAGATCTTTATAAGCTATCAATTCTTCTTTACAATCGAAGCCAAAAATTTTTACAAATGCCTCATTAATATAAATAAACCCATCCTGTGTATTGCTTCTATAGATAGCTTCCGAAATATTTTTATTAACTGAAGCTAGCAGGTTTTCGTTAGTTTTGATTTTTTCTTTATCAAAATAGCTCTCAGTTTCATCGTATGTTAAGCAGCCTACCCCTGCGATTTTATCATCTACCGAAATAGGGAAAATTTTTGAGTTAACAACCTTAATTATTTGCCCATCCACTTCATAGAAGTCCTGGTACGTTTTTTCTTTACCTTCCAGTGCTATTTTAATTCTATGTTGTACATTTTCGTATTGTTTAGCTAATTCTGCTTGTTTTAAAACATTCATACCTATTTTAGGTACTAATCCATACATTTCTTTAACATGCGCATAAAAGTTTTTATTAAAAGCCATTAAATTAAAATCACTATCGATATACCAAACAATTGCGTCCAAACTGTCAAAAATAGCTCTTAGGCTTAGCTCCTGATCGAAGGTTGCCTTTATACTATCACTTAAATCATGCTTTAAAGTGTCATTTGATTTATTCAGTTCAGCACTTAATTGCTCAACTTTGTTAATCAATTCCTCTTTAGTAAGCTTACTCCAGTCCTCTTGGCTATATGTTTTTTCTTCAGTTTTCAATAATAAGTAAACAATGGTTAAACAATTACAATCACTTATTTTAAAATAGCAGGTTAAGCATTATTTTAAACCGTGCTTTTGATATTAAAGTTATACAAAAGGCTTATCAATTACACTTCAAAAACCATAAAATAAAAAGGATGTATGGTTTAATTAAAGATAATACAAAAGCTATCTCATTGGTTTATTGACTATTCATTACGAAAATTTAGTGCTTAAGTATATGAGTTATATAAATTTGCTTTTTTAAAAGGTGAATTGTATTTTAGTAGGGATTAAAAATATTAGTAAAAAATCATGAGAATTAAAAAAGGGAGACATCTCTGTCTCCCTAATTAAATATAAAAATGATTATTATTTTATTTTTGAAAACCTCTTAGTTTAATTTCTGTTAACTTTCGCTTAGTATCCATTGGGAAATCACCTTTCATCATCCAATCATAATAGCCTGACTCTTTTTTAAGGACATCTTCTACTGTCTGACCTTTAAATTTACCGAAATTAAAAACTTCAATATTATCATCATTAAAAACAAATCTCCCTGCTAAATCCACCATGCTATCATTAGTAAGCTGATGTAATTTTTCCACATTATTTTCAATGGTACCTAACACTTTGCCACGTAAATCCTTCAGATGTTGTCCTTCATACCTCTTAATCTGAGCATCTAACACTTCTAAAGTGGCCATAGTATCTGCTTCAGCACTATGGGCATCTACCAAATCCTTTTCACAATAGAATTTATAGGCCGCGGTTAAAGTCCTCTTTTCCATCATATGAAAAATCTTTTGTGCATCCAGCAATTTCCTCTTAGAAATATCAAAATCCACATCAGCTCGAAGAAATTCTTCTACTAAAACAGGTACATCAAATTTTAAAATATTAAAGCCTGCTAAATCGCAACCTTTCAAAAACACACCTAGTTCTTTAGCTACAGCCCTAAAGGGTTTGGCATCTTTCACATCAGCATCGTAAATGCCATGAATTAAGCTAGACTCCAGCGGGATAGGTCTTTCCGGATTAACTCTTTCAGTGTTTTTAATTACCTCTCCATCAGGCATCACTTTTATAAAAGAATACTCTACTATTCTATCTGAAACAATGTTGGTTCCGGTGGTTTCAAGATCAAAAAATACTAATGGGTTGCTAAGTTTTAAATACATAATTTATGAGACTAATTCCTGAGATATATTTTTTATGTTAATATGATTAAAATGACCTGAACTAAGGAAAGCGAAGGTACAAGTCTTATTCGCTTTTTTAAAGTTAAACATTGTCTCAGTTAATTGATCAACATCTGTGAAAAACTTTAAATTTGATTTATTAAAAGCAGCTCTTAAATCTTCTTCCTTATAACCGCCCCCCTCTTTTAATTTCAAATTATTAGGGTTTATAAAGATTAATGCTTCGTCTGCATGTTTTAAAGTATCTTTATATTCTTTCATAAATTCCTTATCCAGGCTACTAAATGTATGGAGCTCATAAGCAATACACAGCTTATTATTAGGGAATTGATGATGTAGGGCATTAACGGTAGCTTTCAATTTTGAAGGAGCGTGTGCATAGTCTTTATATACATAATTTTGTTTGGACTCAGCCAGTAAAGTTAAACGATTATTAGCTCCTTTAAATTTAGCAATAGATTGATAAAACGTCTCTTCTTTTACACCCACTGCCTTACACACTTCAAAAGCAGCCTGAATATTCTGTAGATTATGTTTCCCAAAAACAGCTATGGGTACTTCACCATTATTTTTGGTGATTAAAATGGTTTTACCTTCTTTAATTTTTGCAGGATGAGCTGAATAAGGGATTTTTCTCACATCCTCGCGCTCTTTGGAACCAACTATATTAGTTAAACTATCTTCTTCACAGTAGATTAAAGTACCAGCCTTTGGTGTTTTATCAGCAAAATCATCGAATTGTTTGGTATAATCATCAAAAGTGGGAAATACGTTTTTATGATCCCACTCAATACCGGTAATTATACCAATATGGTGATCGTATCTTAAAAATTTAGGGACTGGATCTAACTTTGAGGATAAATATTCATCTCCTTCTATTATAATTATAGCTGCAGAAGAAATTGAAACTGTTAATTCAAAGCCTTCAATTTCAGCACCTACCAAGTAGTCGAATGATTTACCTGCATCTTTCAATACATGCATAATCATTGCAGTGATAGAGCTTTTACCGTGGCTTCCTCCTATAACTATTCTCTGCTTATTCTCAGAAATTTCCTTCATGAATTCAGGAAATGAATATATTCTAAGTCCCAGTTCTTTGGCTTTTAGGAGCTCTACATTATCCGCTTTAGCATGCATACCAAGGATAACTGCATCCAAATCTTTAGTTATTCTGTCAGCAAACCATCCTGGGTCAGGTTTTATTCCAGCTTTTTCCAATTTACCGGCTGCCGGCTCATAAATTTCATCATCAGAACCACTTACCTGAATTCCTTTTTTAAAAAGGGCTAATGCTAAATTATGCATTACACTTCCTCCGATAGCTATAAAATGTACTTTATTTATTGTCTGTAAATTCATTTGATTTTTGTTAGATAGTCAAAAATATAATAAAGTTAGTGGCTCGGCAAATTATCCTTTGTTTTTCGATGTTGATAACCTGTGGAAAACTTGTCGGAAACTTGGTCGGTTTTAAATATTCTTAATGGAATTAATAAATTAGATTTGTTAGCTTTTCAGAATTGAAAATAAACTATAGGGGAAAATGGATTCAAAAAAATCAACTGCATTAAGGCTTGGGCAAAAATCAAAAAGAGCCGAATTAGGTGAAAATATGGGTAAAATACCCCCTCAAGCTGTTGATTTAGAGGAAGCAGTACTCGGTGCTTTAATGCTTGAGAAAGATGCATTGACCAACGTAATTGACATCCTAAAACCTGAAAGTTTCTATAAAGATGCCCATGAAGAGATTTATACTGCTATAGTTGCACTTTTCAACAATTCTGAACCTATTGACCTTTTAACAGTAACAAATCAGCTCAGAAAAACAGGGAAGTTAGATGTAGTTGGTGGTTCTTATTACATCACTGAGCTTACTTCGAGGGTAAACTCTGCGGCCAATATTGAATACCATGCGAGAATTATTGCAGAACAGGCCATTAAAAGGCAACTGATAAAAATATCCGGTCAAATTCAATCTGATGCCTATGAAGATACTATGGATGTATTTGATTTACTGGACAGAACCGAGCAGGAGTTATTTGAAGTAACCAATTCCAATATAAAAAAGAATTATGCCGATATGCATTCCTTAATGAAGGAAGCGTTCGTTCAGCTAGAAGAAAGGCGAAATCAAAAAGATGGATTAACAGGTGTACCTACTGGTTTCTCCGCTCTCGACAGAGTAACTTCTGGTTGGCAAAAATCAGATATGGTGATTATTGCTGCAAGACCAGGTATGGGTAAAACAGCCTTTATAGTTTCCGCCTTAAGAAATGCTGCTGTGGATTTCAAACAACCTGTAGCTATATTTTCTTTGGAGATGTCGGCAGTACAATTAGTAAACAGGCTCATATCTTCTGAAGCAGAGCTAGATAGTGAAAAAATTAAAAAAGGACAATTGGCTGATCACGAATGGCAGCAACTAGTATATAAAACTGCTGCTCTTACTGAAGCACCTATTTTTATTGATGATACCCCTGCCCTATCAATATTAGAATTAAGAGCAAAATGCAGAAGACTTAAACAGCAACATGATATTCAGTTAGTAGTGATCGATTACTTGCAGCTGATGTCCGGTGACACTTCCAAATCAGGTGGTCCGGGAGGAAACAGGGAACAGGAGATTGCTTCTATTTCCAGAGCTTTGAAGAATATTGCTAAAGAATTGAGCGTGCCGGTAATTGCACTTTCTCAGTTAAGTCGTGCAGTGGAAACACGTGGTGGTGATAAAAGACCTCAGCTATCGGATTTGAGAGAGTCAGGATCAATTGAGCAGGATGCAGATATGGTAATGTTCCTTTACCGACCTGAATATTACGGAATCACGGAAGATGAGAACGGATTATCCACCACTAATGTAGGTGAAGTAATCATTGCTAAACATAGAAATGGTTCTTTGGAAACCGTTCCATTGAAATTTATTGGTCGCTTTACCAAATTTATGGATTTGGATGCCCCAGGAATGGAGCAAAGTGCACCGGGCTATGGTGCAACTTTCCCAAGTGCAGCAGGTATTCCTTCAGATTTTGAAAGTCCGGGAGCCATCACTTTACCAAGTAAAGCCAATGGTAATAATGCT
>JBBSPJ010000042.1:0-17577 GCA_038258905.1 Cytophagales bacterium | reverse complement strand
TGTGGATCGAAGCTTTCTGCAAAAGTATTCATGTATAATTGAAATACATCTCTGGATTCGTATTTGCTTATGGTTTCATTCAATCTATCGTAACGCTCTTTAACCAGGCGGTAGATTGCTGTATCAGCTTTATCCGCTAATTTTAAATCTAAGGCCTGACTTTTTATCAATTTTCTCCATCTGTCGTTTAATTCGGTAGTATTTTGGGCCCACTCTATGGAATCGGGATTAATCACTAATATTTCTTCTTTATCGAAGTCGAAATCGAATTCTAAATCGTTTTGTATATAATCCATTCTTTCCTCAAACCGAGATCTGAATGTATTAAAAATCTCATAAGGAGGAATTAGGTATCCTAATTTAATATGATCATCTAATCTATCTCTGTATCTATCCAATTCTGCTATATCCTCTTTTAAAAAGTAATGCTTATTAGCATCTAAAGTTTCTAAAAATGAGTCGTAGATAATGACTGATAATTTGTCGTCAATGGGCGTTTTTTTATAATGATATTGGCTTAGTAAGCCAGCTACCAAACGAGCTTCCATTGATTGATCCTCCGTTGGGGATAATTTTGTTTCATCTTTTTGTAAGGAAAAAGCATCAACATTCAAAAAGATCAACAGGGTAATTAAAACATATCTTAACATAAGTCGTCAGTTATTTTGTATTCTCTAGCATCTAAAACGATAGAGAAGTTAGTTTTATTTAAATATATGATAAAAGGTATTTGTTAGGATGCGATTGGTAAAATAGTGTTTTCAGGCCTATTTTCCCAGAAATAATTGAAGTTTTCTTTATCCTCAAAGCAATCCAACGCATCATCCATCATCCATTGGATATATTTATTGAAATTATGTCCCATCCACACGCTGGAATTTAGAATTACTGCATAGGTATATCCATCAGCTTTTCTTTGCATAAAACAAGATGTACCGGCCAATGTTCCGGTTCTCCACCAGTCGTCACCTCTGGTTCCTTTCCAACCGAATGCATCATTATAATTTGTACCGCCTGTCATTTCATCTATACTCTCCTCTCTTAAAATATTGTAATAAGAGTTTTTGGGGTCTATCAATGAAATAAGCTTCACCATTTGAGAGGCATTAGCAATCCATGCCCCTGCTGCTCCTAAGGTATAAACATCGTTGCCACCATATGGTTTATTAACTGCCTCGTAACTATGATCAAATGATGGGTACTGATAGGCTGTAGGGTAATCATAATAATTTACTTCAAAAGGCATTCTTTCCCACTCATAATTATGAGCAATGCGCATACCGTAAATTCCGTTAGGCTCTAAAATAACCTGATTGATATATTGTTCGTAACTCATACCACTTTTAGCTTCAATAATTTTACCTAATAACATGTAACCAAAGTTTGAATAAGCATATTGCGTGCCAGGATTGTACCTGAGCCTTCTGTTATTTAAAACAAATCGTATAATATCATCCTGGTTAGGTGGGCCTTCTAAGGATAGCATTCTTTTAATTTTGGCAGATTGAAACATGAAATCTCCATCTCGCCAGCTCCACCCACCTTTATGATTTAAAAGATGTCCTACAGTAATATTTAAATGTTTCTGATCCAGAATATCAGGATATTCCCCTAAAATACCATCCTCCCCAAAAACTGGTTCTTCTAACGACAAGATACAATCATCTTTCATTTTCATAATACCCACTGCTGTCACTAATTTAGATGCACTGGCAATTCTGAATAGACTTCGGGTAGTAGCAGGTATTTCCTCTTCCTGATTAGCAAATCCATAGCCTCTAGTGTAGATAAGTCTATTATCTTTCATGATGGCAATTGAAGCTCCTTTGATATCCCATCGTTTCATAAACCCTTCAACCTCAACGTCAAACTCGGGTACATAAGCCGAAGAATCTAGCTTTGGAGCCGGTTGTATGATATTAAAATCTATAAAACTTAAGTGATTATATGAATTTTCATCTGATGAGTGCACGAATATAGCCTCATTGGTTGTATAAAATGCTGCACTTAATGAAGCGATACCCAAAATGGATAATAATATGAATATTTTCTTTTTACTCAATTGTTCGGTTCTTTTACTCTTAAATATATAATGCAAATAATGAATATTTGTTTAAACAGACAAATATTTAACAGATTATGCCCAAGAATAGTTTAAATGTAGTATTATATGTAATAAAATGCGCAAAATAGCTGATATTTAAAATTCAAAAGGTTAACGATTAAAATAGTTTAATATTGACAAAGGATAGCGACAAAATATATGATTATATCATTGGTGGTGCAGGTTTGGCCGGACTCACTTTAGCCTGGAAAATGTTGGATTCAGGGCTTCTGGAAAATAAAACATTATTGATAATTGATTTTGATACCAAAACAAAAAATGACAGAACTTGGTGCTTTTGGGCTCAAAATGAACCTTGGTTAACTGAATTACCCATCTCTAAAACCTGGGAAACCGGAATTATTTTAGGGGAAGAGTTAGCATTAGTTCAGGATTTAAAACCTTATAGATACTTTAAAATTGAAGGGGTAGATTACTATCAATTTATTTTAAAGAAAATTAAAGCGGCTGAAAATATCGAATGGTTGCAAGATAGTATTTTGTCTGTGGACGGAAATATTAAAGAGATTACAACTCAAACATCAAAAGTTCTCTTTAAAGAATTTCTATTCAAAGGGTATTTTCTAAATGCTGAGTTGCCTGATTTGAGTATCGACAAAAAGTATTTTATTTGGCAGCATTTTTTGGGCTGGAAGATTAAAACCAAAGAACCGGTTTTTAACCCTGAACAAATAACCTATATGGATATGCGAGTGCCTGAGGTAGCAAATGGATTGTCATTCGCTTATATTCTCCCGGAAAGTAAAAATGAGGCTTTAGTGGAATATACGCTCTTTTCAGCCGAATTGTGGGAAAAGTCAGACTATGAGAAGGCTTTGAAGGATTATATCGAACAATTTCTAAAACTAAAGGAATACGAAATTGTAGAAGAAGAATACAATAAAATCCCCATGACGACTGCGCAATTTACCAAGAGAGAGCAAAATATCGTACCTATCGGCACAATGGCAGGAACCGTAAAGCCTAGTACGGGTTATTCTTTTACCAGAAACATGAAGCATATTCTTAAAATTGTGAGGAATCTTAAGCATGGGAAAAATGATTTTTCTTTGCCTTCACAAAAGAGGCATCAGTTTTATGATGATGTCATGATTAATGTGTTACATACTGGTAAAGCTACTGGTCATAAAGTATTTACCGATCTTTATAAAAACAATCATTTAACCCTGCTCTTTAAATTTTTAGATGAAGAAACCACTTTGTGGGAAGATTTAAAAATTATGAATTCCGTTCCTAAAGTGCCATTTATTAAAGCAGTGAAAGAGGAGTTGTTATAGGTTTATAAAGTCATTGCGAATTTATATGCTTTATGTCTGCGCAGTAAGGTATTCTTTTCAAATTGAAACGTTATCGCGAGTTTACGTGCCTTCAGGCATGGAACGAAGCAATCTTTTCAAACTGAAAGTGTTACTCCTTAGAACGTCCTTTTGTACTAATATCAAGATTGCTTCGGTTGTGCCGCCCCTGTCTGCAGCCAGGCAGGCTCGTAATGACGGTAGATTGAAGAGTTTCCCTTGTTTTTACGACTTAGTCAAAATTTAATAAACCGGCACATTAATCTCAAAGGCACTTCCTTGGAAAGGCTTTGAATAATTCAATTTAATATCTCCTTTCATTTTTCTTGTAATGATTTTGCAGATATAGAGTCCTAATCCAGCGCTTTTGCCAGATTCAAGTCCATTACCCACAAAGAATAGATCAAATATATTCTTTTGCTGCTCCTTTTCTATGCCAATGCCATTATCTGTGAGGAGTATTCTAAGTTCATCATTCACAATGTTAACATCAATTCTTATCCAACTTTTAGCTTTTGCAGGATCAAAGAATCGAATAGAGTTAAATATTAGGTTCTTCAAAATTAAGTGCAGCATAGCGGGGTCAATAGCAATTTTAGAGAGGATTTTATTATTAATCTGCAAATCTATATGTTCTGTAGAAACCTCTTCTTTTATTCTTTTAATAGCGCCATCAATTATTTCTTGAATATTAATAAGCTGTGGAGATATGGGCCTTGAACTAATTTCGTAAACATTGCTAAGTCTTGAAAGCATGCTATCCATATCTTCTGCTGAGTGTTCCAGGTATTGCAAATGCTGCGATATATCATTACCCAAACTATATTCTATATTGATAAGGTGGCTTAACCCCTTAAACCGGGCTATAGGACCACGCAGGTCATGAGCGGATTTATAAATGAAATCATCCAATTCTTTATTTTTATCTTCAAGTAAAGCGTTTGCAACAGATAGCTCGGCCGTTCTTTCCTGCACTTTTTGATCTAAGTTTCTTGCAATGTTTAGTAATTTAGAATTCTGGGTTTGAATGATCCCTTTAGCTTGATGTAACTTATTTCTTTCTAAGTCAATGAGTTCATTTTGAGCTTTAATTTCCTCCAGTGCCTCTTGAATTTCTTCATTCTTTTGTAATAGGTCAGTTTGGGCACTTTCAATTTTAGCGTTCTGTTTTTCAATATGGATTAAAGCTTCTTTATACGCTTCATTCTGCTCTTTTAATTCCTGATGTTTCTTTTCTAAAATGGTGGTCCTTTTTTGAATGAGTCCTTCTAGATAGTTATTACGATTTTTCAATTTCTTCGTACCAATACTTATAAAGCCGAACATCATACTGGCCAGACCGAAACACAGAGTAGTAAAAGTAAAGTAGGCAAATACCTGGTAAGATCCATTAGGTTTCGGGATTGATACACCAGCCACCAAAGCCCCGGTACTATTTGCAGAGCTCATAATTAAAACATCCTGAAAATGCTCAACCAGAAATAGAAAAAATGCGCTGGTTAATATTAGTAACAAGGAATTTATGATAACTTTCTTCACAAATAGTACAGGTAAATAGTGATAATATAGAAATAATCTATAACGGTTCTAAATTTTATTTAAACTAACTACTAATCAATATTTTAACTATTAGTAATTAAAGCGTTAATTTAATAATAAATTATTGAAATAAACAAGATTTAGTACTATTTTTTTGAATGAAAAGAACTATAGTACATTTATAATTACGGGATTATATCAAAAATTTGACCTGTATGACAAAAGGTAGATCAAGAGATTTTCATTTGAGCTAATAAAAAAGACTATTAAAACTAGAGCAACCGATAACTTCAATAGATTACATTCAAACCATTAACTTTTACCGTCCTTATAGGCGCCTGAAAACACTAGAAATCTTTATTCGCTTACTCAGGAGTAATGCTCTTCTGAGTATTGGCAAACATCTCATGGTCTATCATCAATTTTTTGACTATGGCAGTTCAATACGGGTGGATAAAAGTCATGTACTCAAACCATTTAAGATAGACTAGACCATTCGTTGGCAACTGATTTGTTCGAAAGAAAATCTTACAAGGCAACTCCAAGAAGCTCCTTTTCTTATGCTAATCAACTCACAATTATGGAGGTCAATCAATCTAAGATGAAATCAATAGCCATTTTTATATGTAAATCAGTTGTGGCGAGCATAGGTAAATCTGCTTCTATACCTTTGAGCAATATGGGCAGTTCCGTGCATCCAAGAATAATTCCATCTGCCCCTCTGCTTTTCAAGACTTTTATTTGATTGAGGTAAAATGATTTAGCTTCATTTGAAAATGTACCTTGCGTTAGTTCTTTAGAAACATAATGATGGGATTGGTCAACATCTTTTCCATCAGGTATAATGACATTCATTCCAAAATCATTTTCTAAAACTGAAGAAATAAACTTTCCGGTCATTGTTGGTTTGTTGCCCAATAAACCCAAAGTTTTAAGTCCAGCATCTTGGGCCGCTCTTCCAGTAGCTACACCAATATGTAAAATAGGAATGTCAATTTGTGGTTGCACGTAATCATAAATCATATGCGGAGTATTGGCACAAATTATAATTCCTTCTGCACCAGCTTCCTGAAGCTTTTTACTGACTCCTAGATATTTAGCTTCTATCTTCTCTTTATTCTGCTCACGCATCAATTCTATATTGATGCTGTAAATAATCAGTTCTGGATTGGCCTGTTTGCCTATTACTTCACTTACTTTCTGATTAATTTGACTGTAATAATCTACTGTAGCGTGCCAAGAAGTTCCTCCAATTAATCCTAAGGTTTTCATAATTCTCATTTTTTATTCATTTTGTTTAATGTACAATAATTCAAATGAATAGAAGGTGACTTTAGTTACATAACCTGAAAAGAGATTAACATAAACCAGGATGCGTGCTTTTAGACATTACATTTCTTCGACCTTTTTCAAAAATATGATTAGCCAAAAGCTTGATTGATGCTTTCGCATGATATACTTAAATCAATAAAATTTGAGGGCTCTACAACTTCCATTTTGAAATTATATAAAACAAATCTGCTTCTTCAAATTTGAAAGATTGTATTTCAATCAATCTATTTTACAGTATGCTGTATGAGTGGCCATCAGAAATTCAAGGCCCAATTTTTTTACTTATTAAATTTACCAGGAAGGTATAGGTCAAAAATAGCCTTAGGTCGGGCAAAGAATTCTCTGATGTTAACTTTAGCGGCTGAATAAACAGGAACTTCTTCTGCTAAGTAGGCTATGGCGTTCATATCGTAATACTGGCTAATGTACAAGGCTCGGAAAGCATGAAACTCCTGAGTAATAATAACCACATCCTTTTGATTATACACAGTGGCACATCTGTAAACACTTTCAATGGTTCGGAAGCCTGCGGTATCTAGTAAAATGGCACTTTCAGGCACTCCCTTACTAAGCAATGCCTTGCGCATATCATTGGGCTCATTATAATATTTCGTGCGATTATCACCACTTAATAATAACTTCTTAACTCTACCTTGCTTATATAATTCAGATGCAGCGGTTATTCTATTATCAAAAAATGAATTAGACTCGCCTTTAACAGTTCTCTTACTAGTGCCTAAAACTAGCGCATACTCTCTTATGGGCACTTCTGTAATGTCATGGTAAATTTTGCTCTTTGTTTGGCTAATGATAAGGATATTGCTAAAAATTGCAAACAGAACAGCAGCAATCACTATTCCAAAAATGAGACGGATTAAGAATTTAATCATAGTTCTTTTTTTGCTCGAAAGCCTTAACGAAATAATTCTGGTAATAGTCAGGCATTGCCATACATTTTTTAAGCCAGCGCAATTGATAGTTTTGATAAATTTCAGCAGAAAATTGCCAATTTCCTACTTCTTTTCTCATCCTTTCTATTAAATTCTGCATAAGTATTGCCGCAGCTACGGATACATTATAGCTTTCTGTAAATCCATAAATGGGAATTTTTATACTACCATCTGCTAAATCCTTCGCTTTCTGACTAACTCCCTCCTTTTCATTTCCAAAAACAATTGCTAGTGGCTCCGTTAAATCTATGCTATTTAGAGATTTATCTTCTACGCCTAAACTTGTAGTTAGAATTTTAAAACCTTGCGCCTTTAGTTGCTCAATGGCATGAATTGTATTTCTTTCTCCACTTCCTTCGTATTGATGAATATCAATCCACTTAGTAGCGCCTTTGCTTACTCCCCTGCCAATTTTAAATGGATATTGGTTTTCGATGATATGATAATGCTGAATACCCATACACTCACCCGTTCTAAGTATGGCATTTACATTATGAGGATCTATTAAATCCTCCAAAACCACTTGAATATATTCTGTTCTGTTTTGGAGGACTTTTTCAATATAATTCTTCCTTTCTTCAGATAAAAAACTACTGAACTTCTCAATCAGAAATTGTTGAAGTTTTTGATCCATCTGCAGTTTTTAAAACAATCCTAATTGATCTTCATCCTTTCTCAAGCTCAAATCAATAGAATCTCCGGGACTAAAGTCCTTTTTTTCGTTTTCTTCTTCCTCGCTGCTACCTGCAATTAACTTCACCTTAGTTACATCGTACTGAGAAAGCTTATTACCGATCGCTTTCCAGCCTTTCACATCTATCAACATATCAAAGTCGTACATGGCAGTTTCCTTATCTCTCCCTTTGCCTTTTCTGAATTCCACCTCAATTTGAGGGTCTTTTGAAGTGGTAACCACTGTAAGTGCTGAATTTTTATGCTCACTGATGAAAACGAATGGTTTATTTAAAGTTCGCGTTTCAATTTGGAACCTTTTCACAAAATAGGTTTTAGAAGCCCCATCAAAATAAACGCAGGATATTATCTTTTTAGGATCAAATTTCTGAATCAGTAACACCTTCTCGGCATCAAACCTGTTTGTGAGTTCATAATTACTCAATTCGTAAGATCCATCTTTGTTAATTACCAAAATACTATCATCTCCATGGAAAGAGCCTATGAGTTCTCCTCTTTCATCTGTATTTAAACGACCAATTGATTTATCGTAGTATACTTTTAAACCTCCGAAGCTACTCTCTCCCAGTAATTTAAATTCAATTTTCTTTACCGGGTACTTGGTTAAAATATTACCACCGGCACCTCTTCCTTTTATTTCTAATTCTGCAAAATCGAAATCGAATACTTTAACCCTGGCTTTACTGGATAGTGATAATTTTACATTAATCACTTCGGCTTCACCATTGGCTCTTGCAGCTAAATAAAGTATTTTAGATCCTTTGGCACCTTTGGATACATCATATTCTCTGTCTCGGGTAACAGATAAAACCTGAAAACGCTTCACCATAGTTCTGCCTGTTTTTCCATCCAGATAAGCGGCATTGTAAACCTTGCGCTCATCATTCTTATGGAATATATCTACATGAATGATATCTTTTCCTACAAAGACCTTTTCATCTATCTTCACTACTTTGTATCCACCATCTCTTCTGAAAATGATTACATCGTCCAAATCGGAACAGTCGCAAACAAATTCGTCTTTCTTCATGCCGTAACCAATAAAGCCTTCAGCCCTATTGATGTACAGTTTCTGGTTGTTGGCAGCTACTGTATTGGCCGAAATAGTATCGAAATTCCTGATTTCTGTTTGTCGCTCACGGCCTTTACCATATTTCTCTAGTAATTTCTTAAAGTAAGCAATGGCATAATCAGTAATATGTAGCAAATGATGTTCAACCTCTTTGAGCTCGTCCTCCATTTTACGCATAATCTCATCTGCCTTAAAACTGTCGAATTTAGAAATACGCTTAATTTTAATTTCAGTAAGCTTAAGTATATCGTCCTGAATAATTTCTCTGTAAAACTGTGGTTTAAAGGGATCTAAACCTTTATCAATGGTGGTTAAAACTGCCTCCCATGTCTCACATTCCTCAATATCGCGGTAAATCCTATTCTCAATAAATATTTTCTCCAATGAAGAAAAGAGTATCTTCTCCATTAATTCTGCTTTCCTTATCTCTAATTCAGATTGCAACAAGACTACTGTGTCATCCACATTGTTCTTAAGTATCTCGCTTACAGGTAGAAATATGGGTTTATCTGCAATAATTACACAAGCATTAGGTGCTATGGAAACCTCACAATCTGTAAAAGCATAAAGTGCATCTATGGTAATATCGGGCGATTGACCCGCAGCCAATTGCACTTCAATTTCTACATCTTTGGCAGTGTTATCTACCACCTTTTTCACCTTAATTTTACCCTTATCATTGGCTTTAATGATGGATTCAATTAAACCGGTAGTGGTAGTACCAAAAGGAATGTCTTTAATTAAAAGCGTTTTTTTCTCTCCTTCCTCTATTCTGGCCCTAACTCTTACCCTACTCCCTCTTAAACCTTGTTGGTATTCAGAGAAATCCGCCATTCCCCCAGTTGGGAAATCCGGATAGATCTCAACTGTTTTATTTTTAAGAATATCAATACAGCCATTAATTAACTCAATAAAATTATGAGGTAATATTTTGGTGGATAGTCCAACAGCAATACCTTCAACTCCTTGCGCTAATAGCAAAGGAAATTTGACAGGTAATGTTACAGGCTCCCGCTTTCTTCCATCGTAAGAAAGTTGCCAATCAGTAGTTTGTGGATTAAAAACCACATCTAAGGCAAATTTTGAAAGCCTGGCTTCAATATAACGAGGCGCAGCTGAGCTATCGCCAGTACGGATATCACCCCAGTTACCCTGTGTTTCTATTAATAAGTCTTTCTGACCCAAATTCACGATGGCATCACCTATAGAAGCATCACCATGTGGGTGATATTGCATGGTTTGACCGATGATGTTGGCTACTTTATTGAACCTGCCATCGTCCATTTCCTTCATGGCATGCATAATTCTACGCTGAACAGGTTTTAGCCCATCCTCATTTGCAGGCACTGCACGTTCTAGAATTACATAGGAAGCATAATCTAAAAACCAGTTTTCGTACATGCCTGAAACAGCAATAACATTGGTTAACTTACCTTTATCTTCTCCGTTAGGCTGATCTTCGTGTTCGTTATTTTCGTTGTTTTCCTCCATTATAATTTTATGAAAATCTTTTAAGCTTTTAATTGATTTATAAATCTGCTGATATAAAATAAGGAGTCATCAATTACTTCTTTAAATTTTTCTTCTTTTATATCAGAATTATATTTGACTTCAATTTTCTTTAGTTCATTTCTTTTTTCGAACATTTTTTTTGATAAACCCAAACTATTATCTCTATTAACTTCTTTTACAGAATTTACTTCAGTCTGCATAATTAAATCATCAATTTGATAAAAGTGTAAATGATTTTTTGTTTTCAATTTTTCAAGCTCATTTACAATATCTAAAAGGATTTTTTTTACACTTTTACCTTCTTCATCTACTGTGAATGGTTGTTGTTCAAACCTAGAACCATCAGGATTAATTATTAATCTAATTGGATATTTTGTCATTATCAAGATACTTTAAACTGCTGCAATCACTTCTTCCAAATCTTTCTCTACTCTCAATTTATCGATAATAAATAATTGACGCTCCATGGTATTAGTGCCCATATAAAAGCTGAGTAAGTCTTTAATTTTAGTTTGGTTGTTCAAAATAATTGGATCCAATTTGATAAACTCACCAATGAAAGCACCAAACTCATCAGGAGAAATCTCACCCAACCCCTTAAATCGGGTAATTTCCGGCTTGTTCCCTAATTTAGCGATGGCATTTCTACGTTCTTCATCGGAATAGCAGTATAATGTTTCCTTTTTATTTCGCACCCTAAATAGCGGTGTATCAAGGATATAAAGATGACCGTCTCTTACCAAATCAGGGAAAAACTGTAGAAAGAAAGTCATCAATAATAAGCGAATATGCATACCATCCACATCCGCATCTGTAGCAATAATTACCTTTCTGTATCGTAATCCCTCCAGGCCTTCTTCAATATTTAAAGCATGCTGTAGCAGGTTAAACTCTTCATTTTCATATACTAGCTTCTTAGTTTTTCCGTAACAATTTAAAGGTTTACCTCTTAAACTGAAAACAGCCTGGGTTTGCACATCACGAGATTTGGTAATAGATCCTGATGCAGAGTCACCCTCTGTAATGAAAATCATGGTATCGTCTCTCCTATCATGATCGGTATCGTAATGAATTCTGCAATCTCTTAACTTTTTATTATGCAAATTGGCCTTTTTAGCTCTTTCATTAGCTAATTTTTTAATACCGGCCATATCCTTCCGCTCCCTTTCCGACTGCATGATACGCTTTTGCAACGCTTCAGCTGTGGATGGATTTTTATGCAAATAATCATCTAATGCCTTTTTAACAAAGTCATTTATAAATGTTCGCATGGTGGGCCCGTCTTCAGCCACATTTTGAGAACCTAATTTTGTTTTAGTTTGAGATTCAAAAACCGGCTCCTGCACCCTAACCGCTACAGCGGCCACTATACTTTGCCTAATATCAGATGGATCATAGTTCTTTCCATAAAAATCTCTAATGGTACGTACAATAGCCTCTTTAAAAGCTACTAAATGTGTACCTCCCTGCGTAGTATTTTGTCCGTTTACGAAAGAATAATACTCCTCGCCATATTGATTAGCATGAGTCATGGCTACTTCTATGTCATCACCCTTAATCTGAATAATTGGATAGCGATTATTTTCTTCATCGGTTTTACGATCTAACAAATCGTACAAACCTCTGGCGGAGTGGAACTTCTCTCCATTGAAGTTAATAGTTAGACCAGCATTTAAAAAGGCATAATTCCATATTTGCTCTTCCAGAAATCCTGGAATGTAGTGGTAATTTTTAAATACAGTGCTATCCGGCTCAAAGGCTATAAAAGTGCCGTTTCTGCCACTTGAAGTGCTAATATCGGAATCAGTTTTAATTACTCCTCTTTCAAATTCGGCAATTTTGCTTTTGCCTTCCCTGAAAGCCTGCACCTTAAAATAACCAGAAAGTGCGTTTACAGCCTTAGTACCTACTCCATTTAAACCAACTGATTTCTGAAAAGCAGAGGAATCGTATTTTCCTCCCGTATTAATCTTACTCACACAATCAACTACTTTTCCTAAAGGAATACCTCGTCCGTAATCCCTAATTTCAACACGTTGATCAGATATTTTAACCTCAATAGTTTTACCATATCCCATCATATGTTCATCAATAGAGTTATCAATAACCTCTTTCACCAACACATAAATACCATCGTCAGGAGATGAACCATCCCCTAATTTTCCGATATACATACCGGGCCTTAACCTGATATGTTCCCTCCAATCTAATGATTTAATACTGTCTTCGGTATATTGAACTTCTTCTGCCATTGCTGTTATAATATTGAATGTTTAATCCGACTCAAATTTTAAAATTACAAAGCTTTTTCAAATTTTAAAGCTTTTGATAAAATCAAAACTTGATGAAATCCCTTAAAGCATCGTATTTAGAGAATAAAATTCAATGAAGTAATACATGAATAGCTACCCTAAATCATTTTGATAATGAGTGTATTAGAAAACTAAAAATATGGGTAGTTTGGATTAAAATTTCGCTTGAAAAAATTATTTATTTTTTCTCAAAATAAGTGGAAGCCAAATAATCCAAAAGGCAATAATCGCTAAACTTAAAAATAATAAAGGTATATAGCCCGATTGCTGAAGTCCCTCTTCATTATTAACAAATATGATAATAGTGAGTAATGACGCGTAAAATAGATGAAAAGCACCGCCCAAGCTGATACTCCAACTATAAAGGGTAGTACGTGCTTTTTCACTCTTAAAGTAAGATATGGAGCCTACGGGTTGATTTTTCAGGAGATTAGCTAATATAACACAAATGATTGTGCTGATCATTGGGATAATAAGCCCTGTATAAAAGAATGTATCATTAGTTATTTGATAATATTCACCTGCCAATTTCAACCTAACAAAAGACAAATCAGCAAAATAGGCATAAGCATAAAACAGTAATGCTGTATATATTAATCCGGTTGCGATGAGAAATGCACGAGCTATTCTTTCCATAAAAATTATTTGAGGGCAAAATTAAGGGCTTTATCGAGTATTTCACATTATTTTTCGGATGTTTTTATACAAAATGTTATATTTCGAGAAGTAATCTTAAGATTACAGCAATTATACAAAAATTGTATTTTATGAATTTTAATCCGGTTATATTATCTATTCCTATTTACTTCGCCCTCATAGGGATAGAACTTGCTATTCAGGCTGTTAAAAAGTATAAAATTTATAGGTTAAATGATGCAATTACCAATATAAGTTGCGGAATTACACAACAGGTAACGGGCATTTTTTTTAAGATTTTAAGTATTACTGTCTATCAGCTAGTCTACGAGAATTTTGCACTTTTTGAAATATTGCCTACCTGGTATAACTTAATAATTCTTTTTGTACTAGCAGATTTTTTCTATTACTGGGCACATCGCAAAAGTCATGAAATCAATCTGTTTTGGGGAGGGCATGTGGTGCACCACCAAAGTGAAGACTATAATTTCTCTGTAGCTTTAAGGCAAGGTTCTTTCCAAATCATCTGGACTTTCTTTTTTTACATCCCACTGGCAATTCTAGGTTTTGATACTTTAAGCTTTGTGTTGATGTCGGGATTGGTAACAGTTTATCAATTCTGGATCCATACTGAAACCATTGGAAAATTGGGGCCTGTAGAGTGGATTATGAATACTCCCTCCCATCATAGGGTACACCATGGGAGAAATCCAAAGTATATAGATAAAAACCATGCAGGGGTATTTATAATATGGGACCGGATGTTTGGTACTTTTCAGAAAGAGGAAGAAAGGCCCACTTATGGAATTACCAAACCCACAGAAAGTTGGAATCCTGTTTGGGTTAATTTACAGCATTATGTTGAGATGGGTCGTGGACTTAAGCAAATGAAAGGTTTTAAAAATAAAATGAACTACATATTTAATAAACCTGGTTGGTTGCCGGCAGAAATGGGAGGTCAAATGCCTATACCGGAAGTAAATGAAGCTACTGACAGAAAGTATGATAAAAAGGCCAGTGCTAAAATCACGCTGTATGCCTTCATACAATATATCATTATATTGGCAGGTACTGCTTTCTTTTTATTTCAGGCAGATAATTTTACTACCCTACAGCAATTACTCGCAGTTGGCCTCATTATATTAGGGGTGCTCACATGTGGGTTATTATTGGAGGAAAATAAATATGCGATCGCCTTAGAATTTTTTCGACTTTTTATAACACCAATTACAATTTCATTCCTAATTTTGGATGCAGGAATAGGATTGATCTTTTATGGCTTACTTGCCTACTCATTTCTATCAGCCATGCATATTCTCTATTCATTTAAAACTAACACTAAATCAGTAAAAAGCACTATCCAATCCCCATAATGAAAAGAAACCTTATAGGCTATATAACCTTGCTATTTATAGTGAGTTGCACCCCACTACCAGAATTAAACAATATTGATTTGAAGAGATGGAAGCAAGATAAACACGGTTGTGATTCTTACAGAATAGAAGTGATTAATGATTTACTATCTCAGAAAGATAAGCTGAAAGGTTTATCTCAAAACGATATTATAAGTTTATTAGGTCAGGCAGACCAACATGAATTATATGAACGTAGCCAAAAATTCTTCATCTATCACCTGGAGCCTGGAAATGGTTGTGAGAATTTTGATGATAAGTACTTTAAAGCATTTTATATTCGATTTAATTCATTAGATCAAGCAATAGATTTTATCATTCAAGAAATTAAATAATTAACATTGTATAATTTAAAATAATGGGAAGATTAAAGAAAAAATTTTACAATTGGAAGATTCGCAATATTACGTATGCGATTGGTGCAGCTACTATTTTATTAGCAGTTGCTTGCTATTTTGTAATTACTCAATTTGGCTTTAACGATGCAAGCCTGCTTAGAACTGAAAAGCTAGGTAATCTGAGCAACCTAATGCTTCCATTACATCCTGATATTTTAGAGCGTAACGAATCTGTTGTAGAGAATGAAATCAGTGAAGTGGAAAACATTCTTTATAAGTTTGAAAATGGAGGTGAATTTCTGAAAGGCAACGAGAAAATTAAAGTATATAAAGCAGATGGCGAACTCGCAAATCAGTTAAATAAATTAAGGGAGCCTTGGAATAACTATAAAAATCTGATTTTCTCATGGAAAGATGGACAACGTTCAATAAACGATATCTCATCTGATTTAATTAAGAATTATGCATTAATTAATAAACATTCAACTTCAATAAGTAAAACTATTGATAGTATAAATAAACAGGAGAAGGAAAGTGAAAATATAGCTACCGTTATTCTGATCCTGTATATTTTTGTACTTATTTACTTTATTTACCTAGTAATAAGGTACTTAATCTTAGGTCCTGTTCACAAAATATCTTTAACTTCTCGTGATTTAGCTACGGGAAATTTAATTAAAGCCATTGATTATGATAGTAATAATGAATTGGGGTATGTTGCTAAAAACATTAATTCATTAGCCAATATTCTTATGAACGCCACTAATTTCACCACCAAAATTGGTGAGGGAAAATTAGATGCTACTTATGAAGGCTTAAACGGTAACAACAATAACAACTCGCTTGCTAATTCTTTAATCAAGATGAGGGATCAAATGCAGAAATCTGCCATTGCTGATAAAGAGCGTAATTGGGTAACAGAGGGATTGGCTAAATTTGCTGATATTTTAAGAAATAACAATGACAATATTGAAGAGCTCTCTTATCATATTATTTCCCAATTGGTAAAATATATGGAAGCCAACCAGGGGGCTTTATTTGTACTTACAGAACCTGATATCAATGATACTGAAGAACCGAAAATAGTTCTTGAAGCAGCTTATGCTTATGAAAGAAGAAAGAGACTTATTAAGGAGATTCACATTGGGGAGGGTTTAGTAGGCCAGTCGGTACAGGAAGGTGATACTATTTATTTAACAGAAGTACCAGATGGTTTTGTGGAAATTAAATCAGGGCTAGGTGAAACGCTACCTCGTTGTATTTTAATAGTACCTTTAAAAATTAACGAAGAAATTAAAGGAGTGGTCGAAATTGCTTCTATTAAGCCAATACCAAAATATAGAATAGATTTTGTTGAGAAATTAGGTGAAAACATAGCTTCCACCATAGCTAATGCAAAAACCAATGAGCGTACTAAGGTGCTTTTGGATGAATCGCAATCTATGACAGAGCAAATGCGTGCTCAGGAAGAGGAAATGCGCCAAAACATGGAAGAAATGGAGGCTACCCAAGAGGAAATGGCGAGAGCTCAATCGGAAATGGGTGCTAAAGAGTCTACTTTAAATGCCTTAATTAATAATACTACTGATTCCATTATCCTAATAGATAAAGAGTATACCATTCTTGTAATGAATCAGGTAATAAAAAATAGGTACAAAGGCACTCAATTTGAAAAAATGCAGGAGGGCAGTAATGCCTTAGTTATGTTAGGAGAAGTGAAAGATGAATGGAAAGCTTACTATGATAGAGCCTTTGCAGGGGAAAAGTTATCATTTACTATTAAAAGTAGTGTAAAAGGCGAAAACACCTACAGACATTACGATATACACCCTATTGTTGAAAGCAATGGAAGCATTTCTGGTGCTACAATTTTCTCGAGGGATATCACTAAACAAAAAAACCTTGAGCTTCAGAAAGATGAGGTTGCTCAAAAAATGCAGGAAAGAGGATTTGTTCTTGATGGTATGATTAATAATACTGAAGACACCTATTTTGCTATTGATACAGAATACGAAATTTTAGTAGTAAATAATGTATTGAAAAGTAGATTTAAAGATTCAGGTATCGATTTACAGCCTGGTATGAATATTTTAAGTATTCTACCTGGTGATCAGTTAGAATTCTGGAAAGCCAGGTATGATAAAGCCCTTACAGGTGAAAAATTAAGATTTGAGGAAGTAAGAAAATTATCAACAGGTGACATCACTATTGAAACTCGAATAGAACCCATATTAGATAATGAAGATAAGGTGATTGGTATTTCTACAGTATCTAAAGATATTACTGCACTTAAAAAAGCACAGCAAGAAAATGAAAAATTAAAAGCTGAGCTTGAAAAGACGAAAAAGCAGTAGGTAATTA
>JBBSPJ010000041.1:0-17674 GCA_038258905.1 Cytophagales bacterium | reverse complement strand
TGAAGGATGATATCAATGCTCAAATAATTTTGGGTAATACCTACCACTTGTATTTAAGGCCCGGGCTCGATATTTTAGAGAAGGCGGGAGGCTTGCATAAATTTAATGGATGGGATTTACCTATTTTAACAGATAGTGGTGGTTATCAAGTATATAGTTTATCAGGTACCCGAAAAATTAAAGAAGAAGGCGTTACATTTAAATCCCACGTGGATGGCTCAACCCATATGTTCAGTCCTGAATACGTAATGGATATTCAAAGAAAGATTGGAGCAGATATTATAATGGCTTTTGATGAATGTACCCCATATCCATGTGATTATGAATATGCCCGCAAATCAATGGAGATGACACACAGGTGGTTAAATCGATGTATCAATAGATTTGATGCTACTGAAGGGATTTATGGTTACGAGCAAACTTTATTTCCTATAGTACAAGGCAGTACCTATAAAGATTTAAGAAAACAATCAGCCGAAGCCATTGCAGAAACCAACCAAAAAGGTAACGCTATTGGGGGATTGTCAGTTGGAGAACCCGCTGAAATGATGTATGAAATGACAGAATTAGTCTGCGATATATTACCTGCAGATAAACCAAGATATTTAATGGGTGTAGGTACTCCGGCTAATATTTTAGAGTGCATTGCTTTAGGAGTAGATATGTTTGATTGCGTGATGCCTACCCGGAACGCAAGAAATGGAATGTTATTTACCACCGAGGGCATTATAAATATCAGAAATAAAAAGTGGGAAGATGATTTTTCTGTGCTTGATCCCGGGCTTACTGGATATGTTGATACCTTCTACTCTAAAGCCTATTTAAGGCATCTTATGATATCAAAAGAAATATTAGGAGCTCAAATAGCTAGTATTCATAATTTAGCTTTTTACCTTTGGCTGGTAGAAAATGCCAGAAAAGAAATTATTTCCGGAACATTTTTCGAGTGGAAAGAAAAAATGGTAGGGAAATTGATGCAAAGGATTTAAGTAAGCAAAAACCTATGAAGATTTTAGATAAATACATTATTAAAAAATTTCTTTCTACTTTCATTTTCGTGGTATTAATCATTTTAGCCATCGTGGTAGTTATTGATTATACTGAAAAAAATGATGATTTCATGAAGCATAACTTAACCTTCATTGAAATTTTGCCTTATTACGGTGGCTTCATTCCCTGGATAGCCAATTTAATTACACCAATAACCATTTTTATTGCAGCTGTTTTTGTTACCTCAAAGATGGCAGGGCACACAGAAATTATAGCCATGCTGGCCGGAGGGATGAGTTTTAGAAGATTTATGCGCCCATACTTTATAGGCGCAGGCATAATAGCTGTTTTTAGTTTTTTAATGAACTCTTATGTAATCCCCAATACCAATAAAACCAGAATTGCTTTTGAAACGGCTTATACCAAAAAGCCCTTCTATTTTAATGATAGAAACATCCACTTAAAAATAGCCCCTGAAATTTATGCGTATATGGAAAGCTATAATAATCAAAGGGATGTGGGTTACCGCTTTACATTAGAACGAATTGCAAATAAAGAGTTAAAAGAAAAATTGAGTGCCAGAAGGATAGAGTGGGATTCAGTAAAAACCAGTTGGACTATTAAGGATTGGGAACTCAGGAAAATTAATGGTTTTGAAGAAGAGTTCACTTCCGGTAAAGAACTTGATACCTTGCTTAACTTCTCTCCCTCAGATTTTGCCAATAATTACGGTTTGCAGGAAACTTTTACAACACCTGAGCTCAATGAGTACATTAATTTACTTCAGGAAAGAGGGGCCGATAACGTGAAAATATACCTAATTGAGCGATATATAAGGTATATGTCTCCTTTTGCGGCCCTTATACTTACATTTATTGGAGTAATTGTATCCTCAAAAAAAACCAGAGGGGGGACAGGTTTTCAAATTGCATTAGGCTTCGTAATTGCATTCATATTTATTATATTTTTTATTCTAAGTAAAGCTATAGCAGAAAATTCTACGATTAACCCTATTTTAGCAGTCTGGATTCCAAATATTGTATTTAGTATTGTAGGGTTAATTTTATATAGATTCGTTCCGCGTTAATGAACATAGAGCTAAGGAGTTATTTCAAGCTACATTTTATAGTCTTGATTTGGGGATTTACTGCAATTTTAGGATTGTTAATTGCCCTCCCGGCAGTTGAAGTAGTCCTTTTTAGAACTTTTTTAGCAACCATTACGCTGGGTATTCTGCTCACAGCCCGAAAGAGAAATTTCGCCATCGGTAAAAGGGAAATTATTAAAATAATTGCCACCGGTTTTATTATTGCAGCGCACTGGATTTTATTCTTCTGGGCAGCAAGAGTTTCGACAGCCTCTGTTTGTTTAGCCGGTATCGCAACTTGCTCCTTTTGGACTAGTCTTTTTGAGCCTGTTATGACCAACAGAAAGGTTAAGATTTACGAAGTAATTTTAGGAGTTGTAGTAGTTTTTGGGCTGTATATTATTTTCCGGTTTGAGTTTCAATATGCTTTGGGAATTACCATGGCTATTATTTCTGCTATGTTAGCCAGTATCTTTACTGTGCTTAACGGGCAATTTACTCACAGACATAATCCTTATACCATTACATTTTACGAAATGCTTGGTGCATTTTTAGGAACCATTTTATTTTTGCCTTTTTACGCTATTTATTTTAGTGAAGGAGGCCTGGCTTTAATGCCATCTGGTTTAGATTGGCTATATTTGTTAATATTGTCAATAATTTGTACTGTTTATGCCTTTTCAGCATCGGTAAAGATTCAGCAAGTTTTAAGTGCTTTTGTGGTGAATCTTACTGTTAACCTGGAGCCAGTTTATGGAATTGTTTTAGCATTTCTTATTTTTGGAGAACAGGAAGAAATGTCTGCCGGATTTTATTTAGGCACTTTGGTGATTTTACTTTCCGTATTATCCTATCCGCTGATAAATAAAATGGCTAAAAGAAAGGCACTGCAAAGTGATGTTCTACGTTAAAAATTAATGGTTGTGAAATATTATTTTTTTATTGGGTTGTTTTTATTCGGCTCTATCCCACTTTTTTCTCAAAATGAAAACACAATAAAGGCTCCGGTTTTAATTGAAGAGATGGTAAACAGTCAAGTTGTTTTTAGGGTAACATGGAATAACCGCGATAATAAAGACCTTAAAATAACGTGGAAAAGTGAAATAAGTGAAGCTAAGTTCGATACCCAGGAAGGTGAATTCTACTGGCAAACCTCAAAGGAGGATGTAGGCTTATATAAGGCTTTCTTTTATCTGAAGGACTCTACTGGAAATATTGTGGAGGAAGCGCAAACAATCATAAAAATTAAAGAAGCTAAATCAGTTCCTTATTTTCAAATGATTCCTGATTCGCTCAATACAAGACCATATGTTAAGCTATTACTTGGTGAAAGATATAGATTGGAATTTGTGGCTAATTCAGCAAATTTTGGTAGTGCAAATATGCTGGTAAGTTATATTTTGGATGATGATACCGACCTAAGAAAATTTGATCAGAATGAGATTCAAATTGTAGGCAACAGGATTTTATTTGATTGGACACCCACGCAGGCACAGGCAAACAGAAAGTATTTTGAAATGGAATTAATTGCCATTGATGCTGCTAATAATGTTGGAAGAAGAAAGTATAGATTTCAGATTATTGAGCAAAATTTACCACCCCGCCTAAAAGGAAATGTGAATGATACCTATATTATTACAGCAGATCAGGAGTTAGAGATTGATTTTTCAGTTATTGATCCTAATAACGATCCGATTAGCTACAGAGTAGAAATCCCCATTAGCCTGGGTAATCCGCGCATCTCTGAATCAGGTAAATTTATTTGGAAATTAAGTGCTTCTGAAATGGCAAACATAGCTTCTGTTTTTCCATTAAATGTAAAACTAATAGCGCAAGATACTGATCACTCTGAGGATTTTGTTGAAAAGGAAATCACTATCATGAAAAGTGATAGGAATGATCCCCCAGTGATTACTAAGTTATCTAATCTTTCTATAAGAGAGGGTTACGCTATTAGAAGAAGGGTTTTTGTTCGTGATAATAACCATGAAATGAGTCAGCTAAATTTTGATTTAGACAATGAGCCCGAATGGCTTTACCTACAGCAAGAAGGTGAGAGATTATATTTAATGAGCGATACTTTAGGATTTGATATTGTAAAAGCAGACGGTATTTCAGTACAATTTGATGTTTTGTTTAGTGTATCTGATCCTGAAGGTGCTGCAGATAGCGAATTTTTTAATGTTACAGTTAACCAAGGAGTAAACACTTATGAGGTTTATCAGGATTTAGACAGGTATCAGAGGGAAACGGATGCTTTATTGGTGGGTTTGAGAAAGAAAATAAGGGAATTAGATGAAAAAATTCATAAAAACGCAAATTTAAAACGCATATTCCTATTTAGCACATTTGCTTTAGGTACTTTCAGTGCCACAGGCTCCTTTTTTGATGAGAAAACAATTGCACGTCAAATGATTCCTTATACTGGTGCATTATTAGCAATTTCAAGTAGTATTAATGCTTTGGCTTTTAATCAGGATGGTAGGATAGCTTCATTAAAATACAAACTAGAAGATGTTGAAAAGACAATTACGCGTAATAAAAGCTATTTAAATATTTATGCGGTTAAAAGTGAAGATGACGATCAATTACGAAATTCAGAATTAGTAAACAGAGTGCAGAGTTACAGACAATCTCTCATTGAGCAACGCATAGAATTAGAAAAACTGGAGTTTGAATACAGAGATCTTAACTTTATGCAAAGAAGGATTCGGAAATTTAAAAGAAAAGGTAGAGTAGATGAATTAAAGTGGAAGTTTATTAACTTGAATTAATACTCATAAATTTCTCTGGGAATTTATTTCTAACTAACTCCTTTATTTTCAAACGTTTTATAAAATAATACACCTTCTCATTTGTATTATTTATATAATCTATCGGATAAATTATCATTTAACTTCGATTAAACAAACAATTTCATAGACAAGCTGTTGGCAGTTCTTAACAAAAAAATAAAAACTATGAGAAATTTATTAAAAACATTCGCTTTAAGTTTTGTCGCTATGCTGTTTGCCTTTTCTGTGCAAGCTCAAGACAAGAACATTGTAGGATTGGCTGCTGAGACTGAGTCACTTTCTACACTAGTAACCGCTGTAAAGGCTGCCGGATTGGTAGAAACTTTAAGTGGAAAAGGCCCGTTTACCGTTTTTGCTCCAACAAATGCTGCATTTGAAGCATTACCTGATGGTACTTTAGAAATGCTATTAAAACCAGAAAATAAAGATAAATTAATCGCTGTATTAACTTATTATGTGGTTTCTGGTAAAGTTTATGCTAAAGACCTGAAAGCAGGACAAAAAGCTAAATCGGTACAAGGTGAAGAAATAACAGTTAGCCTTAAAGGAGGCGCTAAAGTTAATGGCGCTAAAGTTGCAATGGCTGATGTGAAAGCTTCTAATGGTGTAGTTCACGTAATTGATCAAGTGATCTTACCACCTTCAATGACTAAATAATAGAATTTTCATTGTATGATATTGAGTCCTCTGAATTGATTTTCAGGGGATTTTTTGTTTAAGGGAGTTTATTTTAAAGTTGGTTCTACCAAGAATATAAGTGTAAGTTGTAAATTCAGAATTAGTAAAGTTTCAAAATAGATTTTGTCATCATTTTTGTTTTCCTTGCTGCGCCGGAACAAAAATGCCGCCAAAATAGAGGAATTGAGTTACCAGATATACCTAGGACTATCAGCCAGAGGCTGACCAGCCTCTGGCTGGTGCCGGCCAATGAGCTCTTCAAAGGCATATTACCTTCATCAACGGAGTTTTTCGCCCACTTTGGGGCTTTAATAGTAAAAGCTTTAGTAGTGTTATCTTGTTTTTTCACTCTGTTCTTGATCTTTATCCAATAAAATAACAGTAGAACCTTAAAATGCTATTTCAGCTCAACTATTTTATCAATTATTTTACGATCAGGCGAGTTTTTGAAAATCCCATAAAAGGTAGAGCCACTCCCTGTCATAGATGCATATAATGCCCCAGCTTCATATAATTTCTCTTTAATCATCTGTAATTCATTGATTCGACTGGTTACGCTTTCTTCAAAGTCGTTTGAAAGCAGCTCCCTCCAATCTGAAATAGGATAATTTTCAATAATCCCTTTTACAGATAACTCAGGAGTTTTTGGGATTACTCCTGAATAAGCTTCTTTAGTGGAGACATGAACCCCCGGAAAAACCAATCCTAAATAATAACCCTCTAATTGAATATTAACAAGCTCCATTATTTCACCCCTACCTTTTACATATTTAGGGCTGTTTTCTATAAAAAAGGGGCAATCACTCCCGAGCTGTAATGCATAACCCTCTAATTTTTCAATGCTTAGATTCAAACTAAAATATTCATTGAGCATAGTTAGCATAAAAGCAGCATCCGCAGAACCGCCTCCAATACCAGCGCCCATAGGAATGACTTTATGTAGAATAATATCTATTTCAGGTAAATCATACTTTTTCTTAAGTAATTGGTAAGCTTTCCACACTAAATTATCAGCTTTATCACCGGGGATGGGTAAACCTGTGCTTTGAAAGCTACTTTTCTTGGAAGGAAAAATTTCTAATGCATCTTTTAGCGAAATAGGGTAGAAGCAGGAGGATATGTTATGATATCCATCCGCTCTTTTTTCGGTGATGTTTAACCCTAGATTGATTTTAGCATTGGGAAAGGATATCATAGAATGGCTAATAGTAAGAAAAAAACTGTCAGGCTTTAGAAAGCCTGACAGTTTTAAATATGATTTTTAATGGAGTGTAAATTACTTCATTTCTTCAATTAATTCCTCAGATATACCAGTGAAGGAATAGCCGCCATCATGGAACAGATTCTGCATGGTTACCATTCTGGTATAATCAGAGAACATCATAATGATATAATTAGCGCATTCTTCTGCTGTGGCATTGCCTAATGGAGACATTTTCTGTGCAAAATTAAAGAATGAATCGAATCCACTAATACCTGAACCAGCTGTGGTGGGCGTAGGAGATTGAGAAATGGTGTTTACTCTTACATTTTTAGTCTTACCAAATCTGTAGCCATAGCTTCTGGCGATGGATTCTAATAAGGCTTTAGCATCTGCCATATCGTTGTAAAATGGGTAAGTACGCTGAGCAGCAATGTAGGATAAGCCAACAATCGACCCCCAATCATTCATTACATCCATTTTATCTGCAGTTTGCATCATTTTATGAAAAGATACTGCTGAGATATCATAGGTCTTTTGCAACCAGTCATAATTCAAATCGTGGTAAGCTTTTCCTTTTCTTACATTTGGGCTCATGCCAATTGAGTGAAGGATGAAGTCGAAATTACCACCTAATATTTCTTTTGACTGAGTGTATAAATTAGTGATATCTTCAACAGAGGTTGCGTCTGCAGGTATAACCTCGGTATTACATTCTTTAGCTAACTCTTGTATTCCACCCATTCGCATGGCTACAGGAGCATTGGTTAATACAAATTGAGCGCCTTGTTCTTTTGCTTTTAGGGCAGTTTTCCAGGCGATGGAATTCTCATCTAATGCACCGGTGATAATTCCTTTTTTTCCGGCTAATAAATTATTTGACATAGTTTTATTTCTTAGTGACTAAGCAAAAATAGAAATTTATTACCAGTATGGCATAATTGAAATGAAAATAAAGTGGTTAAGTTATCAAGTTGACAAATGATAAGGTTTTTATATTCATAATTGAATTCCCTGATGTCTATTTCTGAAGAATACCTGAATCTTTATACCATGCAAAAGCCTTTTCTAGTCCTTCTTTAAATCTTACTTGTGGCTTGTACCCTAATAGATTTTCAATTTTAGAGATATCTGCTTTAGAATGTTTTACATCACCTGGTCTTTCAGGCCCGTATTTTGCTTTAATCCTTTTTCCGCTGATATCATTAAGCATCTCAATCATTTCATTTAAGTTTACCTGATCTCCACAGGCCACATTATAAATCTGATTAATTGCTTTGGGATTTTCTGTGAACAAGGCTAAATCATTCGCGTGAAGCGCATTTTCTACGAATGTAAAATCTCTGCTAGTTTCACCATCTCCATTAATAGTTGGCGTTTCATCTTCTAAAAATGCCTTGCAAAAAATTGGAATTACTGCTGCATAAGGGTTATCAGGGTTTTGATTAGGCCCGAAAATATTGAAATATCTTAATCCCACGAAGTTTAATCCGTAAGTTTTATGAAAAACTTCTGCGTATAGCTCAACTGCCAGTTTTGTAACCGCATAAGGACTTAAAGGATTGCCAATTACTTCTTCTTGTTTGGGTAGCGCCGGGCTATCTCCGTAAGTGCTGGAAGAACATGCCAAAACTACTCTATCTATTTTATTGACTACTGCTGCATGAAGTATATTCACTGTGCCATCAATATTTACCTTTGTGCTGAGCATGGGGTTTTCAATAGAACGTGGAACGGAACCTAATGCTGCCTGATGAGTAATTAAATCAAATCCTTTTGTTAATTCTAGCATTTTGTCATAATTGCAAATGTCTGCTTCACAAAATTCAAATTTAGGATGCTCCAGAAATGGCTTAATGTTATGAAAATAGCCATTGGATAAATCATCTATGACCCTTACTTTTTCAACTCTATCGTCATTTAAGTATTTCTTTACCAAATTAGACCCTATAAATCCTGCACCACCTGTGATAATGAGTTTCTTCTTCGACATGCTATATTTTTCTACTAATTAATTAAAGAAAGCAAATATAAGGACATTGCCTTGATAGGCAGGAAATATTAAGAGAAAGTTATAACCTAATGTCGATTCTTAAAACAACATGCATAAAACACATTGAAATCGGTAATAAAAAAAAGCGTTCCGATAGAACCGGAACGCTTTTGCACTTTTAATTATCAACCTAAATTTATTTTACAACAAAGTTGGCGCTTACATTTTCTTTGAGCGTATTAGCTTTAAGAATGTACATTCCTTTTTGAAGTCCACTAATATCTATTCTGGTTTCATCCTCTTTAATGCTAATAGTTTTTACCAAAGCACCTGTGCTACTGTAAATTTGTATACCTTTTTCAACATCCACATTTCTTATGTTCACATTAAGAATTTTATCAGTTGGATTCGGGTATAATTGGTAAATACCTTTATTCAATTCATTAGCTAAAACCTCATTGCTTAAATCATTGAATGTGGTCATTAATGAAGATGTGCTATTGACAATATTTACATTGTAGTCTTCCACTTCACCATAATCAAAAGTTTCGCAAGAAGTGGCTGCTGCATTATACTTCATAGTAACTCGCATTCTGGTAGGTCCTGTTAAAGCTGTAGATGGAACATTTAGTGTGGCATTTAAAAGATTACTACTGCTTGATGATCCATTGACCAATCTTTCATCTGTTGTAAATTCACCATCCTGATTAAGATCTATCCAAACACTCCAATATTCAGTGTAGCTTGACCCACTAAAGGCTGCCTGTACATTCATGGTAGTAGAAGCTCCTCTTGGTAAATTGGCACTAAGGTTAGTAAAATCGCCATAACCATTATTATTGCCACTAGTATTATCAATAGCGCCTAACCTTACTCTTGCAATCCATTCGTAGCTTGAATTATTTCCTTTGGAAGCACAATATTCTATAGCAACCGGAGCCTCTGTGGTGAACACGTTAGAGGAAGAATAAGCACTATTGCTACTAGAGCAGTTACTTCTTACCTGCCATTCGTATTCAGTAGCGGCAGTAATTCCTGAAATATTTAAACTATTACTTGTAGCTGACAAGGTGCTCCAGTTTGTAGTACCTGTAGCTCTGATTCTAACAGAATAATCATTAGCAGCTGTTTCGCTTGACCATGAAAGTGTCGCGGTATTTTGTGCTATTGAAGCAGTACTCAAACTTGTTGGGGTAGTACATACCTCAGGAGCATCGGATGAAATATTCACCGTATAATCTTCTACTTCTCCATAGCTGAATGATTCACATGCAGTTGGTATACCATTATATTTCATAGAAACTCTCATGCGGGTATTTCCTTCTAAGGCTCCTGCGTTAACAGTAAAGCTACCACTAAGGGTGCTGTTGTTTGTAGCGGACTGTGTCCATACTTGCTCACCGGCATCATTAAAGTCTCCATCCTGATTATAGTCTATCCAAACACTGTAGCCTTCATTGTAAACTGTTCCAGTCCATGTTGGTGTAATTGTAATCGTATATGCTTCTCCTGATCCTAAATCAGTTGAAATACTTGTGAAATCTGCATAACCTGAATTATTACCATTTGAATTGTTATCAATTGTTCCTAACTGAACTCTGCTAATATATTCATCAGCTACTGAATTACCATTTGAACTGCAGTAATTAAGTACCACTTCAGTTGTTGTGAAATTAATACTTGAAGAATAGGCGGAATTAGTTCCATCACTACATTTACTTCTTACCTGTGCTTCATATTGAGAAGAGGCACTTAATCCTGACAAGGATAACGAATTAGTATTAACGTTTTCGGTATTCCAGGTTGAAGTTCCTATTATTCTATATCTTACATCATAGCCAGCTCCACTCACTTCAGTCCAGGTTAAATCTGCGCTATTAGATGCAACGTTAGAAGAATTTAAACCTGAAGGAACTGTAGCGTTACAGGCAACTGGTGCACCAGAAATACCTGTTACAACTAATGAAAAGTTTTGGCTTCCACCTGAAAGTGATCCCTTATGAGTTACAGTAATGGTATAAGTTCCACTGGCATTATTAATATCTACTCTTTCGAAAGGATCAACGTTATTATCGCCTTTGGTATTACTATTTACGCCTGTCAATCTATAAGGGAGGTAATTTGTTCCTGATTTTGAAACCCTAATATCTAAGTTATTCACTAATACAGCTGTATTATCATTTGTTGTTCCTGTATTGGCAGTTCCTGCTAAATCTGTCCACGAAATAGAGGCTAGTAAGGGGCTCGATCCGTCAGATTCTACAGTAAGAGTATAACTTTGTCCATTGTTAAGGGTTAATTCTTCAATTTTTGAAATATCATTCACACCTGAAATGGCTTCAGCAGCTCTTTTAGTATTCATTAAACCCCAGCCATAAACAGCATCAGGTCCAGTGATTCCTGCATCGTCAGCGGTATGTAGAGCTAATCCTTTTAGGGTAGCAGCTCTCATGAAATTTCCAAATTGATTATTTGCGTGCTGTTGCAAAAGTAATAATGAACCGGCTACATTAGGTGAGGCCATGGAAGTTCCTGTGATAGAATTGTAGGCATTATCACTACTTACGTAAGTAGAGTAAACCCCAGTACCATTACCTGTAATATCAGGCTTTATTCTAAAATCATCTGTAGGGCCTTCACTTGAGCTGCCGTTTATGCTTACACTAATTAAATCACCATTGCTGGCTACATTTGCATCTTGCGCATTAGCCACCACCATGTTATTTTTAGAGGTAGAATGTCCGGTGAGTTTATCAAAGGCACTATTTCCGCTTAAAGGGCTTCCGTTAAAATTGCTATTCCCATCATTTCCGGCAGCAACTACCATTAAATAATAGGGAGAATTACTCATCAAGTTATCCCAATCTCTTGAGTCAGCAATATAAGCTCCAAAATACCAGTCAGGCACTAGATCTGATCTGAAGCCATACGAATGGTTAGAAATTAACATGCCATTAGAAGCTGCAGAAGTAGCCTCAGATAAATCACTATTCCAGTCGTACCCCACTGCGTTTGCATGTGGAGCCATTCCTTTTGCCTGAGCCTGCACCCCTGAAGCAATGATAGTTCCTGTTACATGGCCTGCATGAAAATTCTGAGTGGTAGATCCATCTCCAATAGAAAATCTGTTCGATCCACCGGCTCCGTCATACTCTTGATGAGTAGCTCTGGCTAAACCACCATCCCAAACGTGAGCAATCATATTCTGACCATTCAGGTTAAGTCCTAATGAACCTCCGGAATTTAAATGGTCTGCTCGTGTAGATTTTGCTGCGGCTACATTATAAGTAACGTAGTAAATAGGATAACCATCGGCTGTTACCTTTTGCAATTCAGCATAGCGTCCATCTTCTAGCTGCACTTGTAATTCCCAACCATTGGCCTGAGCTAAACTTATAGCTCTTTCTTTTTCTATTTTTTCCTGATTGGCAAAATCAATGCTTAAGTTATTTAATTTTTGTTGATCATAAGTCCCTTTAATGGAACTCCTCTGCTGTGACGTTTGGGCCATTACTGTACTTGCAGAAAAGCAAATGAGCAATAATGCCATTAATGGTTTTTCAGTAAATTTTTTTTTCATTTTTGTTTAGGTTAGTGAAAATTAATTAAAAAAATATTGAATCTAAAAATTAAACTATTCTTAGAGTAAAATAATGCCTGACAAGTCATCTGAAATTATAATCTTCGTAAAAGATAATTTTATTAAATGTTGTAACACTTAAAATAAAATATTTTAAGTAAGGAAGGAATTTTAAATAATGGGTGTATCTACTAAAGGAAGTTTTATTTGATAAGATGTAGAGGTGTTCCATAGATTTGGGTTTTGGTCGTCAATATGATCTTATATAATCATTAATAATACAATAATAGTAATTTAATTTTTATTATAAAATAATTAACCAATTTTTATTCTGGCATATAATTATGAGTTTAAGAGAAAATCGTGTGGTTTGAAATAGATTTATGACTCGATTATATAGCCTATTTTAATTTAAAAAAGTGTTTCATGATATTAGAAATATTATATTTATATTACACGTTATATAATTTTAAAATTATCACATTTTTGAATTAAAACAATATTTCTTTATATTCATTTCTGGTGAATGGATCGTTTATACTTCTTATTTTAAACAGAAACCAAATGATTCAAAAAAGATTTATTTTGAATTAAACCCAGGCTATTTATCTAATAATTCAAGTTATATTACAGAATCAAATGATTAAAAATAGAAATGATAAAAATAACCATTAAAGTAGTTTTAGTTGCTTATGTTGTGCTTCTGGGTGTTCAACTGAAAGCGCAACAATTATATTATCCTGACAAAAATTGGGAAGTTAAATCTGCAAAAGCTTTAAAAATTAATAATACCTTATTGGATAGCGCTATCCGCTTTGCTAAAAATAATGAGAACAGTGTTGAAGTAAATCTGAGAATTGCCATTTTAAAGGCATTTGCAAGAGAGCCTAATTTTGAAATATTAGGTTTAACGCAGGATAGAGGAGAGGCCTCAGGATTAATTATAAAAGATGGTTATATAGTGGGCGAATGGGGTAATCCAAACAAAGTAGACATGACTTTTAGTGTGGCAAAAAGTTATTTATCAACAATAGCCGGATTAGCTATTGATGAAGGTTTGATTAACAATGTAGATGAAAAAGCATCAAAATATGTTTGGGATGGCACTTTTGATGGAGTACATAATAGTAAAATTAGCTGGAGACATCTTTTAACACAATCATCAGATTGGTACGGCCAACAGTTTGGTTTATACGATTGGGCCGACAGACCTCCAAGAGAGGGAGGAATAGATGATTGGAGAAGTAGAAAATTACACGAACCCGGCACTCACTATAAATATAATGATGTAAGAGTAAACGTAATGGCCTATTCTCTTTTACAAGTTTGGCGCAAACCCTTGCCCATGGTGTTGAAAGATAAAATAATGGATCCCATAGGCGCTTCTACTACCTGGCGCTGGACAGGATATCATAACTCATTCGTAAATGTGGATGGTCTTCAAATGCAATCGGTTAGTGGTGGTGGGCATTTTGGTGGAGGTATGTTTATAAACACCTATGATCATGCGCGTTTTGGATTGCTTTTTTTAAGACAAGGCAAATGGAAGAATGAGCAATTGATTAGTTCGGAATGGGTAAAATCTGTTCAGAAACCTTCCGATGCTTATGGCTCTTATGGTTATATGTGGTGGAATAATAGCAAAGGAGATTGGAAAGGTGTGCCGGAACATATTTATTACGCAGCAGGTTTTGGAGGAAATTATATTATCATTGATGAAGAAAATGATTTTTTGGTAGTTACAAGATGGATGGATAATTCAAAAGTGGCACAATTCATGCAGATAGTTTTAAAATCGCTTGAGTAAGTAACCATAACCACACGTATATGGATTTTAGATATAAATCTACTTTTAATCGAATAGGTCTGATTGTTATAATAACCTCACTATTTTATTTAAATATAAATACAGTATTAGCTCAATCAGATTATCTTAATGGATATGTTGTAACCAATCAAAACGATACTATTTACGGTTTAGTAAAGGATAGAACTAAAGAACCATTCGGAAAGCTTTATACTGTAATCAGGCTTAAAAAAGAGGGAGCGTTGTTTACTAAAAAGTACGCTCCATCGGATTTAATCAGCTATAAAAGAGGGAACGATATCTTTGAAAGCCTTTGGTTGTTGGAAAAATCTGAATTTTTTAAGACAAGGTATATCAATAAGAAGGGTATAGGCAAACAAGTTTTTATGATGGTAATGGCTAAAGGAAATCTAAGTTATTATCACTGGGAGTGGCGAGATCCTGATTCAGGTTATTATATGTACATGGAAATGTTCAAAAAGGAAAAGAGCGATGAAATGGTTCGGGCGGTTCAAGGGGTGTTTGGTATAAAAAGGAAGGTTGTTGCAGAATACTTGAGCGATCAACCTGATTTGGCTAATAGAATTCTTTCAGACGAAGAACTGAGCCTTTTTGATATTGTAGAAATTTATAACAATTCAATGCAATAAGCCTATAAAAATTTAACCCTAATTATTCATCCTGATATACGGAATGAATAATGACGATCAACAATTGATTTTCAATTGTTGATGTCAGGATAAAGCTGATCCCATCTCTTTTTCCTACGAATAAAGTAATCTCTAATAATGGATCTTAAATGTATTTGAGGATGAGTAAGACCTGGCTTTTTGCTCACTTCGTAATCCCTCTTCATTTTATTGAAATCTTTATCCGCTTTAAGCACAGCTCTGGCATTAGCCGCTTTTCCTTTCAAAAAATATTGTGTAGCGGCCATATAATTTAAGATTTGCCTTTGTTCATACACCGTTTTGAATTCAACTCGATTCAGGTTTTTATAAAGCATTAATAAATTATTTCTAAAATTTAGATAGGTTTTATAAGGGCTTTCAGCATTGAGGGTTCCTCCTCCTACATGGTAAACCGTGCTTTCTCCCACGTACATAATTTTATAGCCCAGATTTTTAACACGCCAGCAAAAATCAATTTCCTCCATATGTGCAAAAAACTGATCATCAAAAGCGGCTAGCTCAAAAAACTCCTTTGATTTTACAAACAAACAAGCGCCAGAAGCCCAGAAAACCTCTTTTTTGTCGTCATATTGGCCTTTGTCCTCTTCCAAAGTATTGAAAATCCTACCTCTGCAAAAAGGATATCCTAGATAATCGATATATCCACCTGCTGCTCCCGCATATTCGAAATGTGTTTTTTTGTGGAAGGATTTTATCTTAGGCTGGCAGGCAATAACCTTATCATCTTCCTTCATGGCTCGAATAACCGGAGCGATCCAATTGGGAGTTACCTCTACATCTGAATTTAACAGTACGTAGTAATCAGTATGAATTTGAGCCAATGCTTTATTGTAACCCCCGGCATACCCTGTGTTTTTTTCCAGCCTAATCAACCTAAGCTGGGGATAATTGCGATTTAAAAATTTTATGGAATCATCTGTGGAAGCATTATCAGCTATGATCACTTGATAGGGTTCGCTGTATTTAACCACAGATGGAAGAAACTGCTCAAGGTAGTTTCTTCCATTATAGTTCAATATGACAACTGCAACACTATCAGGCATTGAACATTCCACCTAAGTCCATTCCCGGTATATTGGGTAATACTCCATCAGTTGCCTTCTTCATTTCTTCTTTCGCTAAAACATCAACTTCTTCCATTGCTTTATTGATTGCCGCAACTGTTAAGTCCTGAATCATCTCTTTATCGTTATCGTTGATTAAAGAATCATCAATAGTGATGCTAACTACTTGTTTTTTGCCATTTACTAAGGCCTTCACCATTCCTGCACCGGCTTCACCTTCTGCAGTAATATGAACCAACCTTTCCTGAGCCTCTTTTACCTTACCCTGTACTTCTTTAATTTGGCCCATCATTTTCATCATGTCAAACATATATCTCTATCTTATTAAATTTACTATTCCACTTTTAAAAAACTCTTCCCCAAAACGGTCTTTCACTACAATTGTGTAGGTATAAGCACCTGATGGAGCTTCTTTATCCTTGAGATAACCATCCCAGCCAATCTCAATATTGTTACTTCTGAAGATTAAAGTACCCCATCTGTTAAAAATACTCAATTCCACTTCTGAAATAAATTTACCTACTACTTTTAATTCTTCGTTTCTTCCATCGCCATTAGGTGAAAACCCTGAAGGAACAAAGAAAATAGGTGAAATTTTGTATTCTACTTCATTAGAGTACGAAATTAATCCGGATTCGGATACAGCCTCAACCTGATAAATATATAATTGTTCATCCGCGTCAGCCACATTATCTTCATATATAATACTTAATCCATTGTTTATTTCCTCAATTAAATTTCTATCTGCATCGTATTTTTTAATTATATAATTTCGTAGGTCGTCCCCGTAACCGGTATAATCATTCCATGAAAAATTGATTATGCTTTCAGTCTGATTGGCTTTTAGAGATATGTTAGGAGCAGTGCTGACTAATTCAGAGATGGTGCCACAGTTATTCAGATAAGCGACTGAATAGTAATGTATACTGCTTCCAAAATTTATACTTTCATCTGTATAGGAATTGTTAGTTGTACTGTCTACCTCAAAAAAATTATCATTTATATTTCTCTTCTTATAAATAATGAAGTTCTCAGGTGCTATTCCCTGTGGGTTTTCCCAAGTAATTTCTAATGCTCTGTCAGAAATATATCGGGTAGCAATTTGTGAAATGGCTAGTTGTGCTCCTGTAGCAATGGCAAGTATATCGAGAGGTAACGACTGAACTTCAATCCCTGTATCATCAGTGGCTATGATCGAATAAGTATCCGTTTCCCCGCATAAAACATTAGTATCTAAAAATGGAGCAGCACCATTAAAAATTTCAGTTCCGTTTCTTATCACTCTACTATTATTGAAATTTCCTGAATTCCATGTAAGCAGGTTGCCATCTTGTTGTGGATTCCCAGAAAGTTGAATGGTACATATCTCATTGGAAATTAGATCGGATCCATCACAGATGCTCTGTGTAAATATTCTTAAGCAATAAAAATTATTAGTCAAATCAACATCGGAGACACTAAAAGTGCTACTGCTTTCATTAATAATAGTGCCTATCTCCTGAAAATTACTATTGGAGTTCGTACTCATTTCCACCCTATAAACCTGGTTGGTATTTGCCTCGAAATCAATTTCAAAATTATTTTCATTAATCATCCTTAATGCAGTAATTTCTGCTTCATTTTCCACTAAATTATCTGGAATAAAGCTATCAGTAAATACAGAGTTGCTACAATTATTAAAACCTGAATTATCGAAACTGCCACTCGCTGAAAAGTTATAGCTCACAGTATTATCCGGATAAGTATGGGTAATGGGGAATTCTGTGATGTTGAAATCCTGTACAGGA
>JBBSPJ010000040.1:0-17687 GCA_038258905.1 Cytophagales bacterium | reverse complement strand
CTATGGTGGAACGAGGTATTTCTCTTGTGTTTAAGAAATCCCACTTATATGTAAAAGAAGACATAGTAGCTTCAGCCTTTGCCACTTTTGAGGGTGAGCCCTCTATTACTGCCTTGATGGGTACAGGCTCCAATGCTTGTTTATTTGATGGCGACATTGTGAGACAGGAAGTGAGTGGAATGGATTTTATACTGGGCGATGAAGGAAGTAGAAGTCATTTTGGTAAACTTTTGTTAGGGAAATATCTTAAAAGGCAATTGCCTGCAGATATTCAAAGAGACTTAGAAAACGAATTTGAGTTAAGTAAAGAAGATATTTTACTTAATGTGTACATTAGGCCTTATGCTAATGTTTACTTATCTAGCTTCAGTCAATTTATTAATGAACGCATTGATAACCCTTTCTTACATGAAATGGTGAAAAACAGCATTCAAGAATTTACTGAAATTTATATCTGCTCTGTTAAAAATTATGAGAATTATAAAGTACACTTTGTAGGTTCTGTACCCTATTATTTTAAAAATATTTTATTGGAGGTAATTAAAGAGAAAAATATAAAAGCTGGTATTTTTGTGGAAGAGCCTATAGATTTATTAGTCTCTTACTTGATTAAAAAGCATTATAATTCTTAAATTGTACTATCCAGTAAAAGCTAAAATGAACTAAATAAACTAAACAGAATATTATTTTAAGCTACCAAGCGCGGATAATTTTCGTATAATATGTAAAACTTACTACTACAATGAAAGTTAGCATCGGGATTGATATAGGAGGAACAGGTACCAAATTCGGGATTGTAAATTTAGAAGGAAAAGTACTTTATCAAGGAGCTATTCCTACTCAAAGTGAACCTGTTTTTGAAGATTTTATCAAATTTCTGGCCACAGAAATAAGAAAGGGATTAGACCTTAAAGAGTATGAATTATTAGGGATTGGTGTAGGAGCTCCTAACGCTAATTATTATAAAGGCACCATAGAACATGCCCCTAACCTAAGGTGGAAGGGCATTCTACCCTTAGCTAATAGCCTTGAGGACGAGTTTCACGTACCTGTTGTGATCACAAACGATGCCAATGCTGCTGCTGTTGGTGAAATGATTTTTGGCGGTGCCAAGGATATGAAAGATTTTATTGTAATTACTTTAGGAACCGGGCTAGGCGCAGGTATAGTAAGTAATGGTAAAATCGTTAATGGAGCCCATGGTTTTGCAGGTGAATTAGGCCATACTACAGTGAATTATGTAGGGGGCCGTTATTGTGGTTGTGGTAACAGAGGCTGTTTGGAAACTTATGTATCTGCTACAGGTATTAAGAGAACGGTTTATAAATTGTTGGCAGATCATAATGAAGAAAGCGAGCTTAGATCAGTTAGCTTTCATGAATTAAGTGCAGAAATGATTACTAAATATGCCTTAAAAGGTGATTTTATCGCCATTAAAGCATTTGAATATACAGGAAGAATATTGGGGACTAAATTGGCCGACACTGTGGTACATTCAGATCCTGAAGCTATCTTTATTTTTGGAGGTTTATCACTCGCTGGTGATTTAATCTTTGATCCAACCAAGGAGCATATGGAAAAACATCTCATGCCTATTTTTAAAGGAAAAATCAAAATCATTTCATCACAACTACAAAATCAATCGGCTCCGATTATTGGTGCCAGTAGCCTAGTGATCGATAAATTAAGAAAAAACGAAGCTGAAATATTTAATGATTGAAAATTTATTCAATATTAAAAAATAAAATAGCCTTGGTTGCCTCATAAATGTAATAAGATAACCATGGCTACTTTAATTTTCTAAGATAAGTTACCGAGTTGGTGCCAATCTGGTTGCACCTTCTTCTAAGGTAAATAAATCTTCAGTTTCTTCCATGAACTGAATATTTTTTAAAGTTGCTTCTCCTATTTGCTCACCAAGCCCAGTTTCCTTATTCCAGTTATGAAATTTCCAATTGGCAGATAAAATAACTCCTTCATAAGGTCGATAATTAGTATAAACAATTGCATGGGGATTCTTTTCTGCTTCCTCCTGTGAAGTACTACCATAAGTGACAATGTAAGCCATTGCTTCAACTAAGCCGGTTTCCTGATTTTTATACACTTGATACCAGTCGTCAGGTGCATCACCCACACCATTCTCAAAACTCAATTTAATCGATTGAAGGGAATCCTCTTTTTTTCCCAGAGGTAGTTTCTCAATTTGACCCCATTTTGTACCGTCATCTGTAAATTTAAAAGGTGCTAATGCAAAATAAGACCATGTTAAAGCATCAAATCTGGCTCCATCATACATTGCTGAATCAGGCGTTATATAGACCTCCACTCCATCGAACAGAAGGATGGTGCCATCTGCTTTTACCACTTTTACTTTACTTGAATTTGTTTTTGAATATACTGTAGCATTCAGTCTTTGCTTTTTATTGAAAGTCAGGTTAAAATCAAATGAAATTACATCATGTTTTCTAAAATCTTGAATATTATGACTTCTTACCATGTCCTGTACCATCTGTGGCATATCCTCCGGAATAGTAAAAGTATCTTCCGTATCAGCATCAACCATCCTTTCTTCTCCCATTTTTTCTTTAGCGGGTCCATTGCAAGCCACTATAGATATAACTAATACACTTAATATCAATAATTTAAAATTTTTAATTTGAAGCATTTTTTTGTTGGTTTATAGTTTAAATGAGAAATGTTAATTTGGATTTGTTTTATTCTATAACGATAATTTTCTGATCTCGTTAATCTTGATAATATTTGGGTACTTTTAGTCTTCAAAACAATTATTTTCAAACCTGCATGGAAGAACCAGAACAGATTCCTACAATACCCGCTATTGAGCGAGCGATTGATCATTTGGCTGAGACCGGATATTTTATTTGGGATAATTTTCTACCACAGGAAACTATTGCTCAATTAGTTGCTTTAGCTCAGGAAAACAGGGAGGATGGCAATTTCAAAAAAGCAGGAATTGGTAAACAAGTTTTGTTTCAGGTAGATAAATCCATTAGAGGCGACTATATTCAATGGCTTGATAAGGATTCAGACGAACCTATCATTCATCATTTTCTACATGAAATCCATCAATTAAAAGATTACCTGAACCAAACGTGCTACCTTGGCTTAAAGGATTTTGAAACGCATTTTGCTATCTACCCTGAAAACACATTTTACAAAAGGCATGTGGATCGATTTCAGCAAAATGCACACAGAGTATTATCTTTTGTACTGTATCTTAATATCAATTGGCAACAAGGAGATGGCGGTGAACTGGCTTTATACCTTGATGATAAAACTGAAATCATACAACCACTTGCCGGTCGACTATTACTCTTCCGTAGTGAATTGGAACATGAAGTGCTTTTAGCACATAAACCTCGCTATAGCATCACCGGATGGATGTTAGATAAAGATATGAGCTTAACGTTTTTGCCTTAGGTTTTGAAATCTTAGTTTTCCGTTTCCTTGGACTGTGGCGCACAGTCCACTCCTAGAGCGATTAGTATATAGCAAGTAAGAACTCCGAAAGCGATAAACGTAGGGTCTGAACTAAGCCAATCCCGAAAGCTTTCGGTAGTATTTTGGCTTAAAACTACTCATTCTTAAAAGCCAAGTTTTAGGACATTAGCCTTGCTGGTAAGCTAACGATTTAGCGGTGTTATAAATGGCTCTGAACTTTCGTAAACCAAAAAACGCCCTATTTGCTATATACATTGTGATGTACTTTTTTTAAATTTATATAATTTCCAATTATAATCAATAAGGCGCCACTTAATAATAAAAGATCAAAGTCTTCTTTATAAATCATTATTCCCATCAAAGATAGAATAGGAAGTCTGAGATAATCAAGTGTAATAACTTCTCCAATATTTGTTTCCTTGAATGCTTTTGCTAAACTGAAATGAGCAGAAATTGCAGCGATGGCAACTACTATTAGCCAAAACAAATCGGGTAAATTGGGATAGTTCCAATTCTTTAAAGATAAAACAAATGTTATAGGAGTTTGCGTTATGCACATAATTATAATTATATCTAAAGGGGTTTCTGTCTTTACGATCTTCTTAGTAGATACATGTGCTACTGCGTAACTTATTGCTGAAAAAAGTACAATTATCGTATTGATGTTGAAAATTTCGAATCCAGGTCTGATAATAACTAAAACACCTAAAAAGCAAACTATTACACTTAAAGTTTTCCGCCTAGTCATTTTTTCATTAAGGTAGAGAGCTGCAAATATTATAACCCAAATAGGAACTGTAAACTCGATGGCAGTCACTTCAGTTAATGATAAGTAAACTATTCCTAAGACCCAGCCATATTGTCCCAATAAATGAAAAATGTTTCTTATGAGGTGTATTTTGATTTTCTTAAAAGTTAATTCTTTGAATCTCTTTTTGAAAATTGCAAATAATAGAATAAGTCCGATGAAAGAGCGGAAGAATATAATTTGAATAGTGCTTATGTTAGAGCTTATTTCTTTTACACCAATAGCTACTAAACAGAATGAAAATACTGCTATAAGCATCCATTTTTTAGGATTCATTTTATTGTGTTTTGTAATTTCATCTCAAATTTGAAGGCTTTCTTCATCGAACTCTAAATAGGATAAAAATTAGTATTGACTCCTTTCCCATAGCGCTAAGCCTATGGAAAAGGAGTTTAAAAAGCACTAAGCTAGCCTTTCCCACGCAGCACGGCAATTAATAAATTTATAAAATGTGGCTAACTTTCCATCTACCGCTACAATTTTCTGATCGATAAAATCCTACTTATTCAGTGTTATTTTTATCTTATTTCTATTTCATCCATATTCTAACCAATCCGTTTCTAGCATTCTGACCATAGTAAGTAATTGGAGCATGATTGACAAAAACGATTAATTTAATTTCTTTTGCCCTTAGTTCATTTACCTTCTTTGAGGCTATTGCATGATTAATTTTATCCTCATTGATATATAAAACAGGGTCTTCCGAGTTAGTCATTATATGATGGGAGCGAAAATCATACTGATCTTTAAATTTATTTTGCACGGACTCTAGCGACTTTTTTCTTGCCTTCAAGTTGACTTTATTAAGATTTAGAATTAATACGATAATAAGATTTGGCTTAAGGAATGCGGTTTCCACACTGTCAGAATCGAGGTAATCAAGGTAGAAATGTTTATCATTTACATCAAACTCTAATAATTTTTGCTTAAGCTTAGTTCCGTAATAAGGTACACCTTCAATTATGTATAATTTTTCCTTTTTGGAGAGGTCAAGTTTAGGATCGCATAGATTTATCCATTCGCCAATGTATTCGACAGTCAATGATTGACCTAGAGCGTTTCCATAGAGCACAGTACAGATAAGTGCAATTATCAGATGCTTCATTTAGTATTGTAGTTTTTCCAACATTGTGATTAACCTGATATGTATCAAATCAATGGTTAGTGAGACTCGAACCATGGCAATTATTGAGAAATCAAACTACTAATTATCTCTCGGAATAGCATAAATAGCTTCCTGCCGTCCATCAATATAATAGATTTTGTCACCATCAAAATAAGCTTCCTCTTCCAACATAATTCTGATTTCCTTTTGCCATTCTGTAATAAAAACAGCTGCATTTAACTCAATAGAGTAAGCAGTATTAGGATAAAGTGGGTAATCTCCGCCACCAGGCACCCCACCCTGCTGATCCCACATACCTATGGTAGGCCCAGCTGCATGCCCATGATAGCCTATGGGGTGCGTGTAGATTGTCGGCTTTAAACCATCATCTTTTGCTGCCTTTAATGCTGCTAATAACATTTCATTACCTGTTCTACCTGTGGTAAACTGATCCGTTAAATGATCTTGTACTCTTTTACCTTGTTCAAAAGCCTCCACCAAATAAGTAGGCACTCTTGTTTCATCCGGCTTTAAAACATAGGCATGTTGTTGCGTATCAGTATTCAAACCCAAATAGGTAATTCCAAAATCTACATGAAGCAAATCACCGGGAATAATGGTTTGTTTATCCGGTCTTTTACTAAAACTTCTTAAATGATCGAAACTCTCCGGATCGGCTCTTTGGATATCTACTGTAGGATGAAACCAGGTTACCAATCCTAATTTATTGATTTCTTGCCTGTACCACCATACTAAATCATCGGTGGTAGTGTAGCCTGGCGTAATAGCTTCAGCCGAAAACCCCCTGGCAATAATTTGATGTGCAATACGGCAAAGCTGTTCATAAATTCTTCTTTCCGTTTCCGATCTTGTTTCAAGCCAACCTACTCCTAAATTCTCAGCAGAAACCACAGATTTTTTATACTGAGATGGTAAATTTTGCATAAACAGCTCATATTCTGTCTTATTAATACCATCGGCCAGTGCAAATGTTTCTGAATAATTCAACCCAATTTTCTTTGGCTTCTTTTCGGAGATGATTTCCATCAAGCGCTTCCATTGATCAGGTTGCATATCCGGATTCCAGGCTTTTTTAAACAACTCTCCTACATCATAACGAGCAACCGCAAATGTTTCCAAAGAATCACCAGGTTTAGGCTGATATATCACCAGCATAGTTCTTCTTCTGGCAGAAATCCATGTAGACGGAAGCATGGTTTTAATAATAGGATCCTCATTATATTCTCTGGAAATGATTACCCACATGTCGATACCAGTTCTTTCCATTATCGCAGGTAACACTGTTTCAAAGCGTTCCTTAAGAATTCTATCTTCAAGTGCAGCCCTCTCTTTTAAAGGCAAAACGGCATCATATTGAGCATGAAGAGGCAATAAAATTAATAATGACAAGCAGATACTTAGGAATCCTTTTATAAACATAAATTGGTAGATTATATAATATAACTATAATGGTTTTTTACTCACTGTATTCTGTTAAAATTGTATAATTCAACAACTTACCTTTTTTATCATAAGATTCTGTCCTCACAGCTCCTACTTCTTTGGCTATCCACTCTATATTTTTGGTTTCTCTATTAATACCCATTGCTTCAAATTTAATAATGGAATTAATTTTGTAAGTTTCATAAGAGCCAGCAGGCACCTCAAGGGTTTCCATTTCCATTACTTTTCTATCAGTCATTTTAACCGCAAACTTCATCTTCATAGGCCCCGAAATAGTGGCAGTTACGGCTCCATCATTCAAATACTGACCTACCTCAAGTTTTTGAGGTATTTCAAGATTATCAAATTCCATATCTATTTCCATGTCTTTGAAAGATTCCATGGTTTCCTCTGGCAAGTATTGTGACATATCTAGTTTCATTACCCCATCCTCACAAACAAATTCCACTTCCTTTTCCATCTGTAATTTATCTTTTTTGTCGTATGACATCAACAACACTTTGGCTGTGAGATTATTACCTGATTCGGTAAGGTCTAGAATTTCATAAGATTGTTTGCCTTCATATTTATCTTTAGCGTTATATACTGAAGTTGTCCATTTTTTCCCCTTTTTAAATACAAAATAAGGGTTGCACTCGCTTTGAGCAAAATTCTCGAACGGTAGGCTAATGAGTAAGCCTAAGCATAAAAGTTTTAGAATAGATTTCATAGTTAAGTTTTTAAGTTCTGGAAACTAAAGTACTAATTTTATTGCAGAAATCATTCAGAACTTATATTTTTCAATTCAGTTATAAATTAATTATTACAACTTGAGATCAGGCTCATTTTGAGAAGAATAGGAAATCAGCTGCTCTTCCATTTTTTTGTAAACTGTGTCTTTCAGCACAGGAGTATCTTTATGGGTAAGTCCTTTCGCGCTAACAGGAGGTAAAATATTCACCTTAATTTTACCGGGCCACAATAAAAAACTGCCCGGTTTCATGCATTTCGCTGCACCCATCACCACAATCGGAATCATTTCAGCCTCTGCATCAATGGCTATTCGGAAAGCTCCATCATAAAATCGCTGTAAGGGCTGGTCAGTCCTATTCATGGTTCCTTCAGGAAAAACCAAAATAGAGCCTAATGAATGCAATACCTCATTTAATCTGTTCTTACTTTTTTGCCTGCTTTGTGGACTAGATCTGTCTACCACCTCAGTCAAGGCTTTAATAACATAGCCAAACAAAGGGATTTTGGTCAATTCTTTTTTTGCTAAAGCTTTAAATGCTCCCACCGCCTGAGGCATAGCTACTGTGTCTAGAAAGGAGGTATGGTTAACCACAAAAATATAGTTTTTTCCCTTTTTAATATGCTCCTTTCCATCGATATCGAAAGTAATTCTATTAAAAAAACTGAAGAGTAAAGACCATAATTTTATAGCTTTAAAACTAAGATGATGCCCTCTTTTATGAATTAAGGGGGGAATGATGAATAGAGGGAATAAAATAATCATAAACACATGGAATACTAATAATGCCCATATGCTGTAAAGAATGTGTATTAATTTCTGCATTTTATGTTTTTCCTGCTATTGAAAAACAAAAATGCGAAAAGTTAGCGGGAATACATCATAAAAGCGCCCCAATAATAGGGATGCTTATATTGATTTAACATGGCTAATTGCGCTTTTCTGAATGCGGAGGCTGTATCTACACTTCCTTTTCTATTGTTATAAAAGGCACTCATCAATTTTTGAGTAGCGGCATCATCCACTTTCCACATACTCATAATAGTGGATTGTGCCCCTGCTATTATAAAGGCACGCTGCAAACCATACACTCCCTCTCCGGCTTTTGCATCACCCCTTCCTGTTTCACAAGCAGATAAAACCACCATTTCGGTATTACTCAGATCTAAATTTATAGCTTCATAAGCTGTTAATACCCCATCATCATTTTGATTGAAGGATTGATTTCTATCTCCAATTTTATCTCCGGAAGTATTGGCAAGCAAAATACCGGATCTTAAAAGTGGATTTTGTTGGATATATTTCAATTGTATCCCCATCAAATTATCTTTCAAATTATTATCTTCCAGAAAAAAACCATGACTCGCCAAATGTAAAATCCGTGGTGATGCGACAGTCTTCAAATTGTTTTCTGTGGCATTTCCCTGCATATACTTTTGCACTTTACCTTCAGTGCTTAAAGACTTTGAAATATCATCAATTTCCTTTTTGGTACCGGGTAGCTGGTTTATAGTTTCACTATTAAAGTCAGGATCGCCCATTAAAAAAGCAGTCCCTTTAGTGTTTTTTCGATTATTATTTTCAAATAATAAATCATTGGGATGGCCTATGTACCGGATGTCAGTATCTTGAATTAAATATTTTCCTGAGGGGTTCTTTAAGGTATTTACATTCAATTGATTATATATACCATCTGGGGAAAAATATACTTTAGTGCTGCCAGCTACAAGTTTTTCTAAGGGTTTCCAATATTGGTCGTAGGAATATTGATCATCCAATTTTTGCTTAATCACATTATTGTAATAGGCAAAATATCTCCCTTCCAATAAATCTCCGCTTTTATTAATAAAGATTTCAGGCTTTTCATTATTTTTTGTAAAGGCTATAAATGCATAATTATTTTTGGAGGTTAGTATTTTATCAAATAGTGGGTATTGAATAATTTCAACCAATACCTCAGAAGCCCCTAGTTTTTCCTGCAATTTTTTATAATCAAAATTTTGGTTTGCAAAAGCTTTTGAGAAAGCATCAGATTGGGATGACAGTGCTTTTTCAGTATCATTTGCGGCTCTTTCCAGCGAATCCAAATTAAAAGATTGCTCTTGTAACTCCTCATTACTTAAAGTATAGGCATTGGATAATTGCAGTTTTTGATCTATCCACTGCTTATAAAGTTGTTTAACCTCCTCATTATTTTCCTCGGAAATAGCAGTTTGTAGGGCTGTGGAGGAAGTTAAAAGTATTCCTTTAGTCGCTAAACGATAGCTTAAAAGATCATTCAGTAAATCAGGGTGATTGGTGTATTCTGCTAATGCGAAATTATAAAACCTGAAAAACCTTGGCTTCAATTGTTCCCAATACTTGGTTTTTTCAGCCTCACTCAAGGCCGGGAAATAATCCTTAACAAAATCAAGGCTGGCTTCCATTACTCGCTTATAATAACTAATGGCAGAACTTATTTTCCCGGTCTGCCAATAATACAAAGCCATATCTTCCTGACCTTGAACTACTTTGGGATGCGTTTTGGCTAATTTTCTCTCCTTCGTATAGAGTGCTTGTTGCAGTAAATCATTGGCTTTATCATACTGCCCCAAATACCGATATAAATTTCCTAAATCAGATTGCGTCCCAGCAGTAGTTAGATGTTCGGAGCCAAATTTATTATTATAAATGTCTAAAGCCGTTAACAATGATTTCTCTGCTTTCTCAAATTCACCTTTTTCTACATACAAGGCCGCCAAATTAGATTGCATATGTGCATAATCAGGATCCGATTTCCTATTGAATTTAGCTCTTGTTGTCTGCAATTCCAGCACCCTATTCAAAGTAGCTTCTGCAGCCTCTAATTGGTTGTTTTCTTGCTGCAAAATGGCTTTATTAGTCATAAATTGCAGGTAAGTACCATCATTTTCCGCTAAATCCATTGAGGCTTTTTCCAGACATCTATTCATTAATTTTAGTGCTATATCACTACGCCCCATGTACTGGTTTAGTATAGCCTCATTATTCAATAAAATTGCTTGTGGCAAGCCACCAGAGGCTTTATCTTCTTTTATTTTAGCGGATAATTCTTGTAGCGTTTTCTCAGCTTCTAAATAATTACCTAAGTTCATTTGCAGTACAGCAGCATTATTTAATTCAGCCAAATAACCAGTACTTGCATCACCCTGCTTTTCTAACCACGCTTCCTGAGCTTTCAAATTAAATTCCTGAGCTTTGGCATATCTGCCCATGTCGTTATAAAGTAAAGACAATACACCTATGGATTTGAGATATGCGGGTTCGTGAGTGGCATTTATCATCTCATAATTATATTTTGCTAAGGTGAGGTACGTTTCCGCCATAAAATCATTACCTAAAGCGTAATTCAATCTACCGAAGTCGTAAATATCTCTTGCTTCATCCAATTCTGTTTTTGGTTGATTATCATTAATTAAAAACTTTGCAGTACGCATTAAGCCTTCCCCTTTCTGCTTATTTTCAAATGATTCCGTTTTATCCAAAAAGGCAATGGCGTAATTAAAAGTTAGTGTATCATAACTTTTCTGTTTTTCATCAGCCTTTTTAGCTAATTTCTTTTTCAAAGCTTGTTCAGCCTTTCTTTTCAATAAGGACTCTCCTACACCAAATTGGGCGAAGGCATGCGTGTGAATTAATAAGGAAAGCACTATGGTAAAAATTAAGCTTCGCATAATATTTGGATTTTTTTCACTCTTAAAATTGTTTCTGCTAACTTTAAAGCTTGTAAAATGAAGACTACAATCTTTTAATTATATTTAAAGATAGTAAATTCATATCAAAATCAATTACATAGTTTGAATACCTATGAAAAAATTAAAGTTTCCTAAGATAGTTTCCGATTTCCAGAATAAGGAAAGAATTATTTTACGCGATTTTTTGGCCCTTGAAAGAACCACTTTAGCCAATGAACGTACCTTGTTTGCCTATATCAGAACCAGTTTATATCTAATATTAGGTGGTATAGGGTTCGTTCAGTTAAAAGATTTTGAAAATATCAGGTGGTTAGGTTTTTTCTCTTTTGGCTTAAGCGCCATCTTAATTGTTTTTGGTTTATTACGTTTTTTTAAATTAAGGAAAAAACTCCAGAAGTATTATGATGAAGATGATATCAAAAAAATGGAAAGAGATAAAGAGAAAGAAAGAGAGGAAAAAGAAAAATTAGCAGAATTAGAAAAAGATGAATAGAAAAAAAAGGAAATAATTATCATAAAATACTCCATTTAACCTCTAAAAAATAATTCCATACTTTTGCGCTAAAGCTATGATTACTATAATTTTACAAAAATTTTAATTTAAATATTACTTCCTGAAGTGATGATTATAAGCTTTTGTATTTGTAGCTTTGCGAAATAATTGAAAAATGCCCTTATGTACCCAATCAAAAAAATTTTAATCGGTTTAGATCTGTCTGACATGGATAAAACCATGGCCAAATTCGCTAATTTTTTATCTAAAAATGCCGGTGTTGAAGAAATCTACTTTGTTAACATTGTTAAAAATCTAAATATCCCTAAAGATGTTTTAAAAGAGTTTCCTAATATGATTTCCGATGTTGTTAAAGAACGGAAACACAAAATGAAAGAGGCTTTTTTACAGGTAAACGATGGTGATAAAAAAGTAAAAATAAACTTTGAGGTACTTACAGGTAAAATTGCGGACAGTATTTTAGTTTTTGCTAAAAAGCAGGATATTGACTTAATAGTTATTGGCAGGAGGGAAAAAGAAGAATTAAACGGTGCCTTATCACAAAGATTAGCCCGTAGAGCTGCTTGTAGCTTACTGATTATACCTGAAGGTACAGTGCCTAAAATGGACAAAATTTTAGTACCTAGTGATTTTTCCGATTATTCGGTATTAGCTATTGAACAAGCAGTGGATACCGCCATAAAAAATGAGGGCAAAACTGAAATTGTTATTCAGAATGTATTTACAGTACCTACAGGGTACCACTACACGGGTAAAACTTATGAAGAGTTTTCTAAAGTAATGAGAGAAAATGCAGAGAAAGATTATAAAAAATTCATCAAAAAGATAGACACCAAAGGCTTAAAGTTTAAGGTAGCTTACTCCAACGATATCAACGATGATGTAACAACCGATATGTTGGATAAAGCCAGAGAAATTGAAGCAAACGCAATTATTATTGGTGCTAAAGGTAGAACTGCCACCACAGCTTTCTTTCTAGGAAGCATTACCGAAAGATTAATTCAATTGGATTCTGACATTCCTTTATTGGTAGTAAGACCAAAAGGTAAAAATGCAGGGATTCTGGAGTTTATAAAAGAATTGTAATGCGACCTATTATAGAAAAATTTTACGGTTGGATTTTTACCGATAAGGAATCGGAAGAAGAAGTGCCATTTGCCAATAAAAAGTTCATGTTTTGGTTTTCAATGATTTCTTTTGCAATCGTTTTATTTTTTATCATTAAGGACGTAGTAAAGAATATTCAAAATATTTAAATTCGTGCCATGCAACATATTTCCCTGGCCGACCTCAATTTACTCATCAAAGACACGCTACAAGTCCAATTGGAACCCTCCTATTGGATAGTGGCAGAAATAGGTGAATTACGACTGAACCAAAATGGTCATTGCTACCTGGAATTTATTGAGAAGGAAGAAGACAGCAACAAGTTGCTTGCCAAAATAAAAGGCACTATTTGGTCTTATAGCTACAGAACTATAAGTGCCTGGTTTCAATCTATTACAGGGGAATCATTACGAGCCGGAATGACAGTTTTAGCCAACGTACAAGTTCAATTTCATGAAGTATACGGCTTAAGCCTTAATATAAAAGACATAGACCCTAATTTCACTTTAGGGGAGCGCGCTAGAAAAAGACAGGAGATTATTAATGAGCTAATAGCAGATGGCGTTTATGAAATGAACAAGATGATTGCTCTGCCATTAGTGCCCCAACGCATTGCCATCATCAGTGCAGAATCAGCCGCCGGTTACGGTGACTTTATGAATCAGATTGAACAAAATGAATTTGGTTATCAATTGAAAAGCAAGCTTTTTAAAGCCACTATGCAAGGAGATAAAGCGGCAGAAAGTTTAGTAAATGCTTTATTACAAATTCATAAGCAGGCAGAGCAATTTGATGCGGTGATTATTATCAGAGGTGGTGGTGCCCAGGTAGATTTAGACTGCTTTGATGATTTTGATTTAGCTTCGCATGTTGCACAATTTCCTTTGCCTGTTTTTACAGGTATAGGCCATGAGCGGGATGAAACCATTTGCGATTTGGTAGCTCATACCGCATTAAAAACACCCACTGCCGTAGCAGAATTTCTTTTGAGAGGCATGAGGCAATATGAGGAAAATGTGAAACTGGTCACCAATAATATATTAGCCCTTATTAATGAGATAATAGAGAAAGAACTAAATATCATTAATGATTATCAGCATAAATTACGCTACGCCATGTCGCGGCATTTCAATAAAGCAGGTAACCAATTAGACCAATTTTGGCAAAAGTGGCAATATACTTTAGTTCAAAAAATTAAAAACGAGGATAAAAGCTTGGAATTGATCGAAAAAACGCTTCAATTAATCAACCCTTCAACCATTTTCAAAAAAGGCTATTCCCATACTAGCGTAAATGGCAAAAGTATTAATCAGGTGGTGGTAAAAGTTGGAGATGAGCTTAAAACGGTTAGTGCTCAACAGGTAGTGGTGAGTAAGGTGAGTGGAGTGAAGAGTCTAAAATAGTTAACTTGTGGAAGAGTTCATTTAGTATCTAACACTAAACCAGATTTTTCCCATGAAGTGTTGTCTGATTTTCTAATAAGTATGTTTTCACTTACTATTTTAAACTCTTCAGAAATACCTTTATCAACAGATATTAAAAATAATGTTTCAAGCTCCTGATTATAAGAATATTCTAAAACAATATCCCCACCATCTAAAAGACCTGAAGCCATATTATTGGAATGAAAAAAAACAAAGCCGGAACATTGATTTAGTTCAGGGTTAGAGTTATCACATTCGGGATTAATATAATTAAAAGTAGACCCTTCGAAAAATATCATTTTATCCATTTCTTCTTCCTGAGCGCAAGAAAAAAATATTACTAAGAAGGTAAAAAAGATATTTTTCATATTATGTTAAGGTTCGGATATATAAATGTAAACAATAAAAATTTAAAACAGAAATTTATTTAGATTATCAAATTGTTAATCAGCCTTTTAATAAAAAAATGAATTATAACCTATTCTTTCCCATAACCCTCAATAACCCCCAAACCAAATAAGGCGAAATCATATTTTACAGGGTCAATCGGATCCATTGCTCTTAATCCAGTAGTAAGCTCCTCAGCGGTTTGCCAATCGGTTTGTTTTCTTTTGATTAATCCTAAGCTTCTGGCTACTCTGTCCACATGCAAATCACAAGGACAAATGAGCTGCGATGGCTTTATTTGATGCCAGATTCCGAAATCAACCCCTTTATCATCCTGCCTTACCATCCACCTCAAAAACATGTTTAAGCGCTTGCATGCTGATTTTCTGGCAGGAGTTGCAATATGTTTTTTTGTGCGAGCAGGTGCCATTTCCGCACTAAAAAATAAATTATGAAAAGCAATTAAGCTTTCTTTTATAAAGTGCTCTGAAGAAGGATTTGCTCTTAGAAAAGCACTTTCTAAAGATTCATTTTCTTGGTAGTACTCTTTGAAAAATTGAATAAAATAAAGCGTATCTGTGGCATTAAAAGTTCTGTGCTTAAAATTTAAAAAAGGCTTTAAATCGCTTTCTTTATGATTAAGCATAAAATCATGCGGTGCATTGTCCATCATGGCAAATAGCTCTTTGCATTTATTAATGATGGTGATGCGTTGTCCCCAGGCTAAAACAGCAGCCCAAAAGCCTGCAATTTCAATATCTTGCTTTTTAGAAAATTGATGAGGTATACTTACCGGGTCTAAGGCTATAAACTCAGGTCGATTATATAGCTCATATTTTTCATCTAAAAACTCTTTTAAGGAGGAGGAATCTTTAAAAAGCATTAATCTTTTAGCGGTAAATAGCTGATCTCAACAGGGAATTTGTAATCCACTCCTCCTAATTTTTCAAAAGCTTTCTTAGAAATCCTGATGATTACTTTATCGTCTACACCATTATTAGGGAGCTTACCCAACACTCGTACAAATACAATTTGATCATTCAGATCATTTCTAACCTGAATAATTGTACCAATTTTAGCCGTTCTATGCAAAGCTAAATATTTCTCAGTGCTTTCAGAGCCTGCTATCACTTCGGCCACTCCCTTTTCACTTACTTTATCAATTTTTGGGATATCATCCGCCTCTACGGTAAAATAAGCTTTAGTATCCTGCTTTTGAGGGTTTTCAGTTAATAGTGGCTTCGATTCTTTTGCTTCATTAATCTCCAATTCAATTTTTTCTTTATCCTCCTCTACCGTTTCCATAGCTGAAGCATCAGGGTTACTAACATATAATTTTTGACCAACGCTTAATTGGTAATTATTCAAACTATTCCACTTTCTGAGATCCTCCATTTCCACTTCATAAAGATCAGACAAACTGTAAATAGTCTCTCCTGACTTTACAGTATGAGTCTTTTTTTCATTAGCGCTACTCTTTATAACATTAGGTTGAGAAGCCTTACTTTTCTCCTTGCTTACTTTAGGGGGAACAATTTTAATTACCTCACCTCCTTGAAAAGGCTCTTTAAAATTATTCCATTTCCTCAGCTCCACTACTTTTAAATTATACTGGTTAGCCACTGAATTATAATCTTCTCCTTTCTTAGCATTGTGAAAGGTTTGCACATCTTCAGTCTGCTTCTCTGATGCGGGTTTGGTAGTTTTCACTTCTACCTGTTTCTTTTCCTCTTGCACCTTATCACTTTTTATAATCAGTGTTTGCCCTACTGAAATATTGGTATCCTTCAACCTATTCCAGGCCATAATATCTTCCTGTGATACTTCGTAAGCCTTAGAAATGCTATAAATGGTTTCCCCAAAATCAACAGTATGTTCCACTTCCTTTTTAGTACTTTTAACTGTTAGCTGCTTTTCAGTTTTAGCGCTAGAAATCACAGGCTTCTTAGTGGAATTACCGTCTGGGCTAGCAATCCAAATTTCTTCTCCAACAGATAGATTAGTGCCTTCCATATTATTCCATTTTTGAAGGTCTTTGGTATTTACATTAAACTTTTTGGACAAAGAATAGAGTGTTTCACCGCCCATAACAATATGCTTATTGGGATGAGATTGGCCCGGCCTTGTAACCTGAAGAGCATTAGTACTGATCTCACTTTTCTTAAATGGAATCAACAAAACCCTATTAATCTGGTCAATTTTCAAACCATCTTTTTCAGCCTCATTAGCTTTGGTAATATCAGAAACAGTAACATTATATCTTTTGGCTATGGAAAATAAAGTTTCCTTGGCTTCCACTTGATGCATAATAAATTTCACTCCATCAACCGTTTTTATTCCTAATGAATCGTAGGCGGCATACAAAGTATTTAAATTAGCGAAAAGTGATACTAAAAGTATTATTTTAAATTTCTGAAGCATATTAAATTATATAAAAAACTTAAATACAAAAATGCATATTTACTCACTATAAGTAAAGTCTATGGATAAAAGATTTGAGATCATATTAAGAAATGGATCAAAAATGCTACCATAAATACATTGCAAATAACGATGAAACTCGGCATTAGATTTCATATTAATAGAATACTTAATGTCTTTTACCTAAATTATTAGGAAATAGCTTCAATTAAATTGTAGCTTAATCCTTAATCTGCTAAATTGACCATCATTATAAATTATATGAAGAAAATAATCTTATTACTCATTTCAATATTGCTATTTCATTTTGTAGCAAAATCGCAGAATAATGATTCCACCCAGGCTAATGGTGGTGTTTTTATTATGGAAATTAAATCTGAAATTGATGCAAGAACCAAGCGTTATGTTGAATTAGCAATTGAAGAGGCTAAATCTAGAAATAGTAGCCATATTATTATTGAAATGAATACTTATGGTGGTGCTTTATATGATGCAGATGAAATAAGGGCTGCTATTTTGGATCTGGAAATACCTGTTTATGTTTTTATCGAT
>JBBSPJ010000039.1:0-17762 GCA_038258905.1 Cytophagales bacterium | reverse complement strand
TCACTGGTGATGAGGTTGGCGGCATCTGCATCTGTTCTAGCTACGATAATGGTAGGCACGCCCAACACATCTGTAGCTAAGCGGGCAGAAACCAATTTATTAATAGCCTCCTGAGTGGGCACCAATACCTTACCGCCCAGGTGACCGCATTTCTTGGCGGATGATAACTGATCTTCAAAATGAACACCTGCCGCTCCGGCTTCAATCATCGCTTTCATCAATTCAAAGGCATTTAAATTACCTCCAAACCCAGCTTCTGCATCTGCTACTATCGGTGCCATCCAATGTACATCTCCATCGCCGGTTACCGTTTGAATCTGATCTGCCCTTAGTAAGGCATTATTGATGCGTTTTACAACATTAGGCACTGAATCGGCAGGGTACAGACTCTGATCGGGGTACATTTGCCCGGCCTGATTGGCATCTGCCGCAACCTGCCACCCACTTAAATAAATAGCTTTCAAACCTGCCTGCACTTCCTGAATAGCCTGATTTCCGGTTAAAGCACCCAATCCGGCTACATACTCTTCTGTATTGAGCAATTCCCAAAGCCTCTCAGCTCCTTGCCTGGCTAAACTATATTCTATTTTTACCGAGCCTGATAATTTAATCACCTCTTCTGCTGAATAGGCACGTTCTACATCTTTCCACCTTGGATTAGTCGTCCAATCTGTTACTAATTCGTTAATTCTTTCTTGCTTGTTCATGTCAATTATATTAAATCATTATTTACTTACTATTTAAAGACTATATTATCCCCCTTTGGGGGAATTAGGGGCCTATAAAAATGGATAGGCTTTCAATGTTAGAAAGTCCTCAAATTCTTTATTCATCACCAGGTCTTCCAGTAGAATAGCTGCTAAATCAATTTTAGCCGTGTCTGCTCTTTCTTTGCCCAAGTACTCTTTGGCTGATTTTAATTCTTCATTCAACAACCTTAAAAACAGCGCTTTATTCAGAATTCTACCGTTTTTGAATTCTACATTATGGTGGTACCATTGCCATAACTGGGCACGACTGATTTCCGCAGTAGCCGCATCTTCCATCAAATTATACAAAGCCGCAGCCCCTGTGCCCTGCAACCAGGATTCTAAATACAGCAGCGCAACATTGATATTGGTGCGCACACCTTTTTCGGTCACCAGGCCATATATGATTTCAGGATTGGTTAATACCTGAGCAGACGTTGTGAAATCTTCTCTCATCACCTCTTTTTGATGCTGTTTTCCTTCTAAAAATGGATTAAAAACCTCCAAAACCGGAGCAATCAGTCCAGGATGAGCCACCCAGGTGCCATCGTAGCCTGCCTCTGCCTCTAAAGTCTTGTCTTTCCTCACTTTTTCAAAGGCTCGTCTGTTTATCTCCTCCTCTTTGGAAGGAATAAAAGCCGACATCCCACCAATGGCGTGGGCACCTCTTTTATGGCAAGTTTTTACCAGCAGATTGGCATAGGCTTTCATAAAAGGCACTGCCATGGTGATCGCATCTCTGTCCGGTAAAATAAATTCCGGATCGTTACGGAAGATTTTAATAGCGCTAAAAATATAATCCCATCTACCGGCATTGAGTCCTGCCATGTGATCTTTCAGCTCATAAATAATTTCTTCCATTTCAAAGGCTGCCGTAATAGTTTCTATCAAAACAGTCACCTTGATGGTACCAAGGGGAACGCCCAACTCCTCTTGCGCGAAGGTGAACACCTCATTCCAAAGCCTTGCCTCCTCATGGCTTTCCAGCTTGGGCAGATAGAAATAAGGACCACTTCCCGATCGGATTAATTCCTGCGCATTGTGGAAAAAATACAGTCCGAAATCGAATAGAGAAGCAGAAATAGCACGACCATCTACTTGAAAATGCTTCTCAGGTAAATGCCAGCCTCGGGGTCTGATTTTCAATACGGCTCTGTCCGCTTTTAATTGGTAAGCTTTTCCGTTAGGTGCTGTAAAATCGATCTGATTTCTAATGGCATCATATAAATTTTGTTGGCCCTCCATAATATTATCCCAGGTAGGACTGGTGGCATCTTCAAAATCTGCCATAAATACCTTAGCCTCTGAATTAAGTGCATTGATGATCATTTTGCGATCCACCGGACCGGTAATTTCCACCCTCCTATCTTGTAAATCGGCAGGGATGGGTGCAACCGACCAGTGAGCATAATCTCTAATACGCTGCGTTTCGGGCAAAAAATCGAGTTTTTCTCCTTTAGCGATGCGAGCAAGCCTCTGCTGCCGCTTTGCCAATAAGTGAAGTCTCTGATTATTGAATTGCTCATCTAGTTTAAAAAGAAAAGTTTTAGCGGCATCAGTTAAAAGTGGATGTGCATCACTAAGCATTTCTACATTTTCTCTTGCTCTTGATTTAGTTTCCATGTGCTTGTTTTTTAGATGTTTGATTAGCCAAATGTATAAAAGCGAAAAATACTAAACAAGCGAATATTCGCTATACAAATTAATTCGCTATATTAGCGAATGGTTATACGAAGCCGATGAGAAAGAAAAGCTTTCGAAAAAAAACTTAAATTATTTTCTTCGCTTGAGAAATGAAGTGGGAAGTGGGGGGTATTTGGTGCAAAAGCGGTAGCAGGCGTCTGTGACGCTGGGGAAATCTCGCAAAGGCGCTATGGCGCAAAGTTTACGCAAAGGAGATTTTTTATTAGTAGTAGAATGGTAATTCTTTTGTTGGAACTCTGGCCATAGGCTGGCAGGCTTTGTCTAAAACTCATCCCGTCACCCGCCAATTGGCGGGCGCCACCCTTCTCTTTTTTTGAAGAGAAGGGAAAACTGAAGACGATCCTTCAAAGCTTTGAATTTATAATCGAAATTGAAATTGAAGAAAGATATAAATTTGAACGAGACTCCTCCCTTCTATTCTTCCCGTTTGGCCGGGACAAGCGGAGAGAGAGGGGAGAAATTTATCGAAGATAAATTAGGAGTCTGCCAGCCTTTGGCTGGGTGAGTTTAGCCCAGGTTCGTGTCTCACGAACCTGTTTTGAAAAGCAACTTAAAAATTGAGTAGTATTAAAATTAATTAAAATAATATGTCAGTTTCAGAAGATAATGTACGCTTAATATTTGGACTAAAAGTACGGCAACTGCGCCAGGAAAAGAAGCTTTCTTTTGCGCAATTGGCACAGCAAACCGGACTTTCCCCCTCCTATTTAAATGAAATTGAAAAAGGAAAGAAATATCCTAAAGCGGAGAAAATTGGCATCTTGGCAGAAGCGCTAGGTGTGCAATATGATTGGCTCATTTCTTTACAGTTAAGTAAAAACCTGGCTCCTGTCAGTGAGTTGCTGAAATCTAACCTGCTCACAGAGCTTCCATTAGAGCTTTTCGGATTGGAGCCGGCCACCTTGCTCGAACTACTTTCCAATGCGCCTGATAAGCTCGGGGCTTTTTTGAGTACCATTATTGAAATCAGCAGAAATTATGGTATGCGGGTGGAAAACTTGTATTTCAATATGCTCCGATCTTACCAGGAAATGTACGATAACTATTTTCCGGATCTGGAAAAAGCATTGGATGCTTTTCGTGCTGAAAACCTCAATACCTCTGACTTCCCCTACTCATTAGACACCCTACAAAATCTACTCGAGGAAAAATACCAATACCGAATCATCGATCATATATTGCAAAACCAACAGGAACTGAGTGATTTACGCTCAGTATTTATGGAAGGGAACCCTCCTCAACTCTTATTAAATGGAAAGCTCAACACTGGGCAAAAAGCCTTTATTTTAGGACAAGAATTAGCCTATTCGCATTTAAAACTGAAGCCCCGACCTAAAACCACTGCCTGGCTGGAGGTGCATTCTTTTGAGGAAGTGCTTAATAATTACAAAGCCTCTTATTTTTCTTGTGCGTTGGCTATTCCCAAGGAGAAACTTATTCCACAGATAGGCGATTTTCTTAAAAAAGACCAATTTGATGCACAATTATTGCTCGATCTTTTAAAAGAATACAGATGTTCTCCTGAGAATTTATTCCACCGGCTGACCAATTTATTGCCTAAGGAATTTGGCATAAGGGAGTTATTCTTTTTGCGTTTCAATGCAGTGGGTGAAAACCGCTATAAACTAACCAAAGAAATGCATTTATCCGGCTTGCATAATCCGCATGGCACGGCACAAGACCAACATTATTGCAGGCGCTGGATTTCCATCGACATCCTAAAAGCACTACATCTCAAAAATGAACAGGGCGAAGCACAAATAGTTTGTAAGGCACAAAGAAGCAAGTATGTAGATTCTGAAAATGAGTACCTTATCTGGACTTTAGCCAAGCCCTCTGCCAAGGGAAGCCAGGAAAGAAGCAGTGTTTCTATCGGTTTGCTAATTACACCGGCACTCAAAAAAAGGGTGAAATTCTGGAATGATCCTGCCATCCCTATCCGATTAGTGAATGAAACCTGTGAGCTATGTTCTCTGCGCGACTGTGCAGAAAGAGCCGCCCCCGCCCATATTTATGAAAAAAGACAAAAAGAAGAGACTATGAAAAAGGCTTTAAGGTTGCTGCAAGGGGAGTGAGGAATTGGAAATAGATTAAGATTTAGATGTTTTCGTACGCCTGCTGTTGAAAAAAATATACAAATATGGGATTTAATAAACTTAAATTAATCCTCTTTTGCCATTAATATACTTATCATTTTCTTGCTCCATTCAAAATCAAAAGCTAACTCCTCAGAAATATAGTTAAGTTTCCCTTCAACAATCTCAAATATTAGCCTTGCCGGAACAGTTGAAGTATCATAAAAATGAATTTCGTCAAATACATTAATATTTTCTAATATTTTATCAAAGGAACTGTTATATCTCTCAATAATTATTTCCACAGGAACAGAGTGACCTAAGTGCCTGACTCTTTTCTGAACCCTTTCAATAAGCGTATCTACATTATCAAGATAATAAAAATAACATATTGAATCTGCTTCATATTTATTGATATAGGATAAAAGAAACTTAAAGGAAGCAGGGTCGTGAAGATTATTCTCAATTAGAACTGCATCTTCGTATTCCAAGGCATTACAAATGTAAACATCCAAGATATGAAATAATTCTGAGGGGGATAATGGCTGAGAATATCTGAGTTCTTGTTGCTGTTTTATAAAATCAGGATTAACAAAAGTGATATTACTATCATTACTATGTTGTTCTCCTAATGTAGATTTACCAACTCCGTTTGGACCGCCGAAAATGTATACTTTCTTATCGCTCAATTATACTTCAAAGTTGGGATCCTCTGTTGAATAACTTGAATCAAAACTAAATGTTTGCGCCTCAAAAGACGATGTTATTTGATAATTATAGTAAATCTTATTTACATCAAACATAGCAATGGCATCATTTTTTGTGATAGTTTTTGCCGTTTTAATGCTTGATTCTGTAATTTCACTTTCGCTAAAACCTTTTGTTGGTTTTCGGCGAGAATTAATTTCTTTTATTTTGGCTTTAGTTTCCATATTCAGTACAATAACTAATCAAATTACATCAAAGTTTCCATAACAAACAAATTATCGCAAGAAAATGGTAAATTTTAGCTTTCAGCAGGTATTTAAAATGAATTCCACATTTTCACCTTTGCTAAACCGACTTCGCAAACACCTTCCAGTGCCACAGTGTTCCCATCGGTTTATTAATAACACCGGCCCTCAAAAGAAGGGTGAAATTCTGGAGTGATCCTGCCATCCCTATCCGATTGGTGAATGAAATCTGTGAGCTATGCTCCCTGCGTGACTGCGCTGAAAGAGCCGCCCCGCCCATATTTACGAAAAAAGACAAAAAGAAGAGACTATGAAAAAGGCTTTAAGGTTGCTGCAAGGGGAGTGAATCTTGAAATTAAAAGCAATACTTTAGTTTATCCAAAGCTTTTACTTGTTAATCCAATATTGTTGAAGTCTTATTTTAACATTATCAAATTCTTTCTGTTTCATCCAATTTCGCTCAATTAAATGAGTTCCATGTTTACTCTCGATTTCAATCACGTTGTCGTAGGTGTCAAATTCTCCAATGCCTAAGATGTCCTTAAAGTTTACTCGTACTCTTTCTTTCCATCGCCCCGGCACTTCAATGAAGTCATTTCCCAATTTTAGGTTTCCAGTATTGAGTTCCCTGAAGTATATTGTCAAAAAGCCAATTGCCAAGGCTAACCCAATTAATGAGAATATCCCTACAATTATTGAAAACCAAATTCCGTCTCCCCTAATCATCGCAAGCCCAAAAATGGATGACATAACAAGTCCACCGAAACCTAAACAAATGTATTTAAATGGTGCTCTATATTTATATTCTTTTATCATTTTTTTAGTTACTTTCAACGGTTCAGGCTAAAAAACTAAGGGCTTTCGAAGCGATTACTTGTCTGCCTATCATAAAATTATCCACAAAAAACAACCTTGCGGAAATCCTTGTCAGCTACATGTTCTGTTAGGTGTTGTTTGCATTAGTTTTTCTTTTTCCAAGCAACTATTTTAGTCCCGTTGCTACTCATGACCGGTTCTATTAACTCCTTGTCTCTAAGGTCATAAAAATGTCGTTTCATCACATTTTCAGATTTAACTCCAGTGATTTCCCTTGCCTGACTATTTTTGATTTTATCATTTATTTCTAGAAATTCCATTATTCTTTCTTCTGGGGAAGCTAAAGATGTGTGAGCAATTATCACTTTAATATAATTTCCATCCTCAACTATTTTTGGTGGTTCTAACCGAAACTCTTCCATTCTCTGAAAGGCAGTATTCAATCCTTCTCCCATGTCCTTATTGGCAGGGTTTTTATATTTATTTAAAACTCTGACAAGCTTTGAATTACGAGAAAAACGAGCATCTAAAATATTCTCAATCGTGACATAACCTGGTAGTTTACCAGGACTTTTAATCTCAATCCTATTGTTAAATATTAAAACTTGAGTGTCATCAGAAATTGAATAGTCTCTATGGATTACAGCATTCACCAATATTTCCCATATCGTTTCTGGCGGGTACTTTACTTTTTCTAGACCTTTAGGTCCCATAATCTGAACTGATTCCATTATATCAGTAATTATTTTTGAGGCTTGTTTAATTTGCTCATTCAAACACCCTTCAACTGAATATTGATTTTTTAAATGTTCTCGTTCAGGAACTTCTTCTGAAGTTTCATATCTATTTATTTTAATTCCACATCTTTTAGGAAGTAAAGGAATTGGGTTGTCACTAAACAATAAAATGCCTGCTGTGCGTGGGTCATAAGTTTTTCTATCCACTAAATTTTGATTTACGGTAAAATCAATTGAATCAGAATGTGGAGAATAGTCCATAAGAAAATTCGCAACCTCCTTAGATTCGAAAATATCTTCAGCAACTGCAGAATTTACGACTGTATCCTCATATGATGACTCGCCCTTCGCATATGATAATGCTTGTATTTGCATTGGGTCTTTTAATGGTAATGATTGTGCTGATTTTCTTACATAAACTGTGCTATTAGCTGTTTTATGGACAGATTCACTTTTTTCAATGGTAATTCTTAGTGCATATTTACCCTTATCATCCTTTAAAAATTCATAGCTGTGCGGAATTGTTGGGGACAATTGGGTTAAATTTTGAAATACGAAGTTGAAAGACTCTATATCGTCAATTCCTTGCCAACGCTTTAATGAATCACTTTCTTCCTTTTTATCTTTAATTCCTACTATAAATTCCCCTCCATCTGCGTTCGCAAAAGCAACTGCTATTTTTTGAATTTTATCTCCTTTTAATTCAAATGCTTTATTATCATAGAAGTGACTTTCATCTCTATTGGACAAATCAATTATTTCACTTTTAGACAAAATTCGTTCTTTCATGGTGTTATTTAAATTAGTGCTAGCAGTTGGCTATTTGTATTTCAAGATACACCTACTTTTCTAATATTTAATTTTATTTGTTTTCCTAGGTTAAAAAACGATTACAAATATAAATTGTAAAAAATTAAATTTATAACTCCTAACCTAAACCCTTTCCTTATCATATTCAAATTATTCATCGAAAAACACAGCAAATTACCTAGATGTATGTAGTGGTTATGGAAAAAAGGGGAGGGAAATGAGGTGAGGGTTTGAAAAAATAAGGGTCTGTAAATGGGTGGTAGGAGTTTGGTAGGTTAGTGATTGGCTTATAATACATTCATATTGGGTCGTGCCAACCATAGGAATGATAAGTTGTTAAGCCCCGTTATTAAATATTACTCCAAATTATCTCATTATTTTTTAAAGTGAATCGTGGAAAGAAGTTGAATATAGAAGATAAATGTATCTCTGGTTCCAACACAATCCACAATTCAGTTTCGTTTAATTTCAATTCAACAGCTGAAAGGTGGTACATATTCTTCAATTCTTCTTTATCCTTTTCCCATTTAGTGTCTTGATAACAATTACTCATGAAGGCAAATAACCTAATACCAATATTCTCCCAATTATCCCTTAAGTTTTTAATTGAGTTAATTTGTTTTTTTGAAGGTTCACTTTTGTTTTCAACTTCAATTGTTAGCTCAAATTGAGCATTAGAGAAAGGCATCATCATGCTCCCGACCCAAGAATACTCACTTCTATCCTTTTCAAGATACAAGATTTCATGATCGGAAAAATTGTATTCAGGTTTTTCAATTTTTTTCTTAAACCAAGTCATTTGCTATAATTAAATGATACCAAATGCTAAGTTTAAAATCTAGCGAGCATTCAATACCGTATTCCGCTCTGTATTCAATTAAGTTTATAAAGATAGAAATATTCTGATTTAGCGCACCTAGCGTATAGGATTTTAGTCAAAACAGCACATTACTTTTTTTTCATAAAACCCTATTGCTCTTAATAATTTCATTCCTGATCCAAGAAATGAAATTATTAAAATTAAACTCAACGCTAATATTAAACGCTATGGCTAAATAGTAGACTATAAAATATAGAAAGCAGCAATTTAAAGACAGTTGACTAAAAGTGTAGTAAGTAAATGGGCTTCATGCAATTATAGCAACTCTTTTTGAAGAAGCAATCTAGAAATTTATACTGTAAATGAATAAAACTAAGATAATTACAATTGAAAGAAGAGATATAAAATGATACATTGTTTTATTAGGTCTCTTATCTAACTGGATGAAATAAAAAAGATATTTTTCTTTTTTAAATGTCAGGTTGTAACAAGTAACAATAGATAAATAACCTAACAGTATGAAAATGTAAATTGGAATTATTTCGAAGACATGAAATATATTGTTAATTATATTAAAGATTATTGTAAAAATAATAAATAGAAGTCCATTAACAATCCCATTTGCGAACATTAAATCAGTACCATGTCTCTTAAATTTAATTTCTTCATTAATATCTAAATCAAAATCATTCTTATTAGAAAAATTAAAAGCATTAAGAAATTTGAATACGCTGTAATGTATAATGTTAAAATAGGTTTCAATAATTTTCACTGATTGATATATCCTTGATGTAGTTATGGTGGCTATCGCCTTTTTTTGAGACGTGACTGATTAAAAATACGAAAAATTCAATTTACTACCAAGGCAATTTGACAGATTGAACGGGTTTCTATTAAATAGTTCAAGCACTATAACCAACAAACCATCCATAATTTCATAGCACAGGAAGTTTGAGGTTTTTATTCATTCATTTTTTAAAAGTTGATAAGTTAAATCGTTCGAAGTTGTGGAAATTGGTTCTTCAGATCCTACTCCATACCCTGACAGATTTAGTCTATTATTAGCTCTTATATATTGCCATCTATACTTAACTTCTAAGCCAAGGTCATGAACTTCTGATACATGGCCATGAACTTCTGATACATGGCCATATTCGTGGATTTCTAAGGTGTCACCAAAATAGAAGTATTCTATTTTGTTACTCGATTCAAATTCACACCTATATTCATATCCTGTTGAGTTGTTAATGAAGTTTAAGGTATCAACACACTGAGGAAATTTTTCATAGGGTTGTCGAATCCATTTCGTTCCAGCTAGGTTGTCAATTTTAACCGGGTTTCCAGCTTCCCTTCTCTCTAATGTTTCAGTTTGTTTTTTTGTTAGTTTTTCAGTTGCAGTATCTCCTTGATTAATAGATTCATTCTTCTCCGTTGGTGAAGAACAACTTAAGACTGTAAAAAAGCTAAGTATTAAAATTAGGTGTTGCATGGTTTTAACGATAACGCCACTCTATGAATCGTGATTGACTAAAAGTATAGAAATATCAGTTCACTACCTAAGAAATTCGTAGGGTTGGCTCGGCATCTATGAAATAACTCAGATACTATAACCCATAGACCAACCATGATTTCATACAGGATATTACAATTCCTTAATTTCTTGAAATTCTTTCTACTTTGTAATCCAATATTGAGTGTCTTCTTAATTTAATTATTTGATAAACAACAAAAGCTATTGTAATAAATGTAATACCAGGTTCACCAAAATTTACTAAATATTTTCTCGTTAATTCGTAAAACATTTTTATATATGGAGTGTGGTAGTGATAGGTTCTAGCCATTAATAAGTTCGAATACTGCCAAAAAAACAAAGAGAAAATCAATATGATGATCAGATTGTAAATGAATGTTTTTTTGTATCGATTCTTTAAATTCAGCTCAACTCTTTCATAGTTTTTTAGCTGTGTCGCTAAAGCCTCAAATATGATGTCTCTATCTATTTTGTTGTCAAATGTTAAAATTTCCGTGCTATTCCTATTCAAAGTTATTGTGATAGTTTTATTGTTTATACCTCTCTCAATAGACCTTATATAATCTAGTTTAGTACCTTTTAATTCCTTAGGAATCTGTTTTGAGTTTGTAATAGTTGATATGAATTGATCTACTTTACCTTTTGAATAGGTGCCAAAAAGTAATACTCTGTTAGCTAATACAAAGAATTGATATCGTTTCTTAGACTTAAATTTCCAGTATTTCATATAATGGATTGAAATAATACTATGTTAGAAGCCGGTGAGTATAAATACTGTTTTCTTGCCTGCTATTGCTTAAGCATATAAATATACCAATATTTCCCAAGGCTTATACCTCCACTTGTTTTAGGCCAATCTGCCGGATTATTAGTTTTCGATAATTTGTACATAACTACTACTTATCCAGCCAAAAATAGGCTTATCGAGGGTAGTTTCATATCCATTTTCTATACTATATTTTTCACCTTCTGCATCGATATAATAATAACTAGTGAGTGGTTTAGCTATATTATTTTTCATGCGGACAAACCACCAAACTCTTTCTGTATCATCCTTTAATTCAGCTAAAGCAACACCCTCATCTCCATTCGCCATTTCTAATATTATATTTCCATTGGGAGCCTCTGGATCAAAAATAGAATCTACCTTGTTCTTTATTTCAGCCGTTTTTCTTAAATTATATTTATCATTTAAAACCTTAAAAGGAATATTTAGTGTAATTTCTTCAGGAAAATCAGTCCCTTCATAAAAGTTTGTTGTGCTTTTTACAATATTTCCCATTGATATAGATATCTCATTATAACTTGCTAAAAATGGTGGCGCAGAGTGGTGATAGTTAACAGACGCAAAATAGAAAATTGCATTAGGTGGTGATGAGTAGAAAACTCTTGAAACCTTAAAAAGAGCTATACTGTAAACTTTCTCATATACGTCATTTTTATTCAGAAATATTTCTACACCATTGCCATTCCAAAATCCGTTAATTAATAATAACATATCCATTTTACCATCTCCATTTAAATCTGTGTAAAAAGTACTGTCTTTTAGAACAGTTTTGTAATAATGATTGGTATTAACATATTTTAGTAATTCGGGTGTTTTAGACATTATGTTATTAACAAAAGAGTCGGTTGGATTACTAATCATGTTTGGTAAAGAAATTTTATCTTTACTCTCGAAAAATAGTTGAGATTTCAATTTATTGAATTGTAATTCTTGAGATGATAAATTATGATTAATAACTATCATGAAAAACAGAAAGAGGAAGACTGAGTAATTCTTCATTTTGATGATTTTTATTTAAATTTTATGTCTTTCATTTTCTTCAATTCTCTTACAAGAAGAAGATTCTTATCTAAAATTAGGACTCCTAACCTAATCCCTTTCCTTATCATATTCAAATTATTCATAGAAAAACGCAGCAAAATACCTGGATGAGATGTAGGTAGATAGTTTATAGGTTGGGTAGGATAGTAAGTGAATAAATGTAAAAAATAATAATTACCGTTTCAACTTTTTACTTAAAGCTATTATCAGCAATACAAGCCCAAAAATAATTATACCAAGTCCCAATTTATCGGAACTCCCCGTTAACCCCATTTTTAAGATGCCTAAAAGAATAAGCACTACGGCAGGCTTCCAAGTTCCGAAAAAACCAGAACTCTTTTTGTTGGAGTATTTTGGTATAATTTGCTTACGGATTCTCACTGATTTCAGTACCGACCCAACCAAAACTATAATTGTAATAGCTTTAATACTATTAAAAACAAACATAGTTAAGTTATTACTATTATTCAGAAAATAGATAATAAACAGCGTTACTACCTCAACAATAAGCAATAAGTAGAAAGCGAAACTAAAATACAGACCTAACTCAGATTTTTTCAATATTTCAATAGCAATGGCATCTTTTTCAACTAATGCATTCAAATTCTTCATATAAAGAAAATGAAGAAATAACGCACTTACTGAAAGTAAAAGCATAAACACATCGGTACCAAACATTTCTGAGCTTATTGAAATTACAAATCTGTAAATCTCCAATAGCAAAAATACCGAAAGAAATATATTAGTTATTAAATGGATTTTTTTCCAATATAAAATATTTGTCATCACCTGGGGATTCTTATTAAATCATTTACAAATTTCATCTCAACATCTTCCTTATTTATCCATTCCATTACAGTAGGATTTACAATGAAATTGGGTATTGTACCTCTTCCGAAATTTTTATCCGATTGTACTGCATTGGTGTATTTCTGTAAGGGTAGCGTTAAAATCATATTTGGATTTATTGCAGTAGTGGGTATCATTCCACTAGTGTTTCCTTGAAATCCTCCACCGGTCTCCTGCCCTACTATAATTGCTTTATCATTGTCGGAAAGCACAGCTACAACATCGCTACAAGATGACATGCATAAGCCATTGGTCAGTATAAATACATTCCCTTTAAAATTATTTGCATTGGGCTTTTGCGTTTTATAATAATCGAATTCATTGGATAGTAAAGCTCCTTTCCATAGATAGGTAGAGTCTACTGCTTCGGGTTTTGGATAAAAAATACGGTTCAAGCCTTTTATCTGCTTTGCTATTTTTTCGGTCACTTCAATTCTGTCCCAGTACTTGAAAGGTTTATCAAAAAAATGGGATGTTAAAAACACTGCATTTCCATCTGTGCCACCGGAATTATAGCGTAAATCGATAATTAAATTCTCAATTTCCTCTTTATTTAATTGTTTAAAAACAGATTTAATGTACTTTTTATAATTTTGACCATTATTTTTAATATCAGTGGTGGCAAATGATTTTATTGTGAGAACTCCTGTATTATCATTTATCTCAAACGCTAATTGTTCAGTTTCTGTAGATCCTAATAACTCTATAGTATCAAATTCAGCTGATGATACCCCTTGTAAGTTGAAGCTTTCAATAGTTTCATTGAACTTCACTTCTATTTCAAAAGTGTCGTTTAAATCCAGCATTGATCTATACCAAAGTGCAAACCTGTGATTTAGTAGTAGTGTTTTAAGGGTAGTATTATAGCCGTCCGATGGGATTGATTTCATCAAAACATCAAGTATTTCACTTGTCACTACACCATTGATGGAAAGTAGCTGACTCCCTACTTTGAGGCTTTTATTCTTTGAATGGTTTTTTGTGATAAATGCCTGGTTATTTTCATCAATAAAAACTTCTATTGGAATTAGATTTGATTTTTCATTAAGAAAATTTTCATAGGTTTCCGATAGATTGATTGAAGTATGTAAGCAGCCAATTTGTGCGATTATAGGTTTAATTACTCTGTAATATTCGATGGTATTTAAAGAATCTGCAAAACTATTTACTGTTTTACTAATTATAGAATCGAATGCTACTTTTTCTGTATATCGGTAAAATCCGGGATGGCTTTCGCTTAATTCTTTCATAAGCTCAACTGTCCATGTTTTTAAACTATCGGCTGGATATTTCTCCTCCGGTAAAAATGTTTTGTTTTCCTGCGACATTAGATGAGTCGAAAAAAATATTATCAAGAAAAATCCAAGTATTATTTTTATTTTCATCTATTTTTTTGAGAGGTTGAATTTTTTATAAATATTTATAAAGCCACTGTATATAACATTGCTGATTTAAAAGTACGAAAGCTTTAGTTAACTATCTAGGCAATTATCAGGATTAGCTCGGTTAGTTGAAGATTTTTTTTCGCCTACCCAAAGGGCCGGACTTACATCAAAAAACATAATTTGAAACACAAAAACCCTAATTTGGGGTAAGTATTAATGTTGGACGTTTTTCTTATATTGTATATTTAATTACATATTCCGTTTATGTATCATAAATCAAAAGCACTTCTTTCTTTTCGTCAAATTGAGCGACCAAAACACCTTCCTTTGTCTAAACAGAACTTTTGCCAACACTTAGAAAATTGTCACAGAAGCCAATGCTGTTTGAAATCAATACCGGTATTGTGTACCTCTTGACGATTTCGGCAAAATGCTGCATTGCTTTGGCTAATCCGCTTTCCAATTTAGCAACACTTGCCATATAAACAGTTGCTCCAAGTTTGAGTGCGTTCGCGCTATTTTATCTTCCTCCACTCAGTTATTCCATTCTGATCAGCAGTAAACCCGGTTATATCACCTTCATTACTCCTCTTGAATTTAACCATAACATTTACTTTTACAGATTCCATTTTATCCTTATCTATCATTGTTAGTTTTGTTCCAGTTCCCTTTGCTTCAGGAAAGTCGAGCACAAGCACATCATCAATCATAAATATTTCGATAAGTTTAGTGTCATCTTTGAGTTGGTAAGTACCAAAATACTCTTCATATTTGGAATACTCCAGCTGATTCTTATCTTTTATTTTCGATGGAGTGCCAAGGACTTCACTGGCTAGATAATTAGCAACCTCTTCTGTTCTTTCCAATGATTTGTTTGATAATATACATACGAATAAATCTTCAGTGGGAAGATAAAGACCTGAACTAGTAAATCCATAAAGGTTTCCTCCATGCTGAATGGTTCTATGTCCTAATAATTCTTTTGTAAAAAACCCATAGCCATACCCGGTTCCTATTCCTGAGTTTGTTTGTTTCTCTGTAATTAAACCCTCAACAACAAAATCGGTCAGAACTGTTCTCTTTTTTAATTCCCGATTCCATATGAGTAAGTCGTCAACCGTAGTTACAATTGCTCCAGCTGCGTAGGGAACTGATCCTACTATTTCGGGAGAGTATGTCAGCTTGCCTTGATAGGATCGATGTCCTTTTGCAATTCTTTTCTTCTTTGTCTCATCGTTGTACCACAAGCTAGTTGAACTCATCTGTAAAGGTTCAAAAAGATTTAAGTTTAAGTAGTTCTTCAGTGACATTCCCGAAACCTTTTCTATAACAACTCCAAGCAGCGGATAATTGGAATTACTATATTGGAATCTAGTGCCTGGCTCAAACTCTAAAGGTTTGTTCTTGTAATATGAAATAAGTTGCTCAGGTGTGTGTTCCTGTGAAAGCAAATGCATTTCTTCTTCATCAATATCAAAAAATTCAGTAATTCCTGATGTCTGAGATAAAAGATGATGAATGGTGATAGTGTATTCTTTTTTCGGGAAGTAATCGATATATTTTTGAATAGGATCATCAAGCGAAACTTTACCAGATTCTACTAACTGAAGCACTGCTGCTGAAGTAAATTGCTTAGTCATAGATCCTATCTGGAAGATCATGTCAGGTTTAATAGGCTTGCTCTTTTTAAAATCTGAAACACCAAAGGCTTCTTTGAAGATTACCTGATTATTTTTAACTATCAGAATTACTGCTCCTGGATTATTTTCTGAATATTCCTTTTCCAGAAAATTCTCAATTTTCTGTGTTTGAGTATCCTGAGACCAAAGCGGAAGGCATAATGAATTTGCTAAGAACAGAATAAAAATCAATTTTATTTTCATCAGTTTATAGTTTAAGAGATTGATCTCAATTACAGTGCCAACCATAATAGCTATATTATAATAAATCTGCTTCAAATTATAAATCCCTGCTTCTCACCAATGATATCCTTAAGCAATAACCTTTTAAACCACTATAATTCTCATGTTTTTTTAGGTGCTATTTATGAAATTTGATCACAATTTCTTTAACCAGTCTACCATAGCATCAAGAAAATCATCACATCTTTTGTAGTGCATGATAATTATTGATGACGATTGGCTTGATCCAGCCGGCTCTACTGATTCCCTATAAACCAATTTCATTTGATCCAGTTATTTTCTTTTTTCAATGCACTGATGGCTGCTATCAATTCCTGCGCACTATTCTGCACAGGTTGATTATAATTAAAAGTACAACTACATTTCCTACAACCCATTTTATCCCTCATATTGGTGGTATATCCGGATTGAGGAATTGCCTCCTTCACATCCTTGTACCATTCTTACGCTATTGCATTGGTGCGACCATAACCATGCACAATTAAGGCCATTCCCTTTAGGTCATCATTCTCTGGAAAATTCAGCACGCCATTTAGCATGACAACTTCAAAATTGAATTTAAAAATTACTTTCTCCACTTGTACAAAGGCGTTTAAGGTAGTCAATTCCGGTACAATTGATTTTATTAAACTTTTCATTAATGTCTTTTGGAACCTTAAATAATACTAAGTCAAAATTACTTTTTCAAAATTTCATTATAGGTTTCTTCAATCTCGGAAAAATCGGGTTCTTGTTGCATCCATGCATACCTTACTTCTGTGTTTTTCATCCATCTATAGAACCAACTAATACCCCATTTTTGATAGTAGGTATCCTCCTGTTGGTAGACAGGATCTGTTAATGATTCTTGAAAGCTTACTATCTGATAATGCTCTTTTTGTAGTCCTTCTACTATTTGGGCTAAATAATCTGCATTAATGGAATTGTCGTGACATAAATAAATATGCTTTATTGGGCGATTGTATATTGAGTTACTCATTGCTTCATAAAATTTTACTAATTCAATCGTCTTGTTGACGTATTGCCTTCCTATGGCTTTGGCTTTTTCAAATTCCTTCATATCAAGATAGTACTCATATACATAATTGAACATCCAATCGGAACTTTCAATTGTAAATGGAGCTATTGAATAATTAATAGATGCTAAATATGCTATAATATGTAGATGCTGTGCAGAATCTTTGCCCAGATCATTATAGGGAAAACGTAAATAGTTGAGATTTTTATTATAGAAAGAAGCATATTCTTTGGTTATTACTTCACCTTGTTCAATATCTTTTACAAAGCTATCAAAACCCACTTCAGAATATCGGGAATGGCTGTAAGTATGGTTTCCTATAGTCGATCGGGCATTTTCAATCCACTTCTTTAAAAGATCCTTATTTGCCTCTTCAAAACTATTATTTGCCATTTTATTTTCATTGATGAAGATAGTAAAAGGTATTTCGAGAGAATCCAAAATATTTAGCAGATTGGCAGAGAAATTATCTTTTTCATATTTTGATGTATTCGGGACATCATCAATGGTAATAGAAATAGACTTCTGTTGTGAATGAGCTGAGATACTGATCAGGCTAATAATA
>JBBSPJ010000038.1:0-17768 GCA_038258905.1 Cytophagales bacterium | reverse complement strand
TTAGAATTCTTGATTGATTCCTTTGAATTAAATAAGGCGGATTATGACTTTGTGGATGAAGGAACATCACAGATGAAATCTAGCTACAATGTAGCAGTGCTGTTGCCATTTATGGCTGAAGGCTTAACTACCACCCAGGGTAATAAAGCTAACCAGTTTATATTGGATTTATATGAAGGTATAAAATTGGCAGCAGAAGAACTTAATAAAAATGGAAGTAAAATAAAGCTTTTCTCTTATGATACTAAAAGAGATAGTGATGCCACTCAAAAGATATTAAATTCCGGCGAACTACTGGAAATGGATTTAATTATTGGTCCACTTTACCCTGCTCCCGTAGAATTGTTAAAGGAGTATTCTATTTTGCATCGTATTAATATGGTCAATCCATTGTCCACTAATTCATCAATTATAGGAACTAACCCATATTCATTTTTGCTAAAATCTACCCCGGAAACCAGAGCTAAAAAAGCAGCGAATTTCGCAAAAGAAAACTTTACTACTAAAAGAGCTACCATTTTTTATGGTAGCAGTGCGCAGGATTCTATTTTTGCTCACACTTACAAGCAATATTTAGAGGCCGATTCATTTAAAATCTCGTGGATTAAGCGAGTAAGATCAGCTGAGGCTTCTACGCAAATTCAAAGAGAACTAACTTCAGTAAAGGGAAGAAAAGGGAGTGATGGAGAAGTTCAAGCCAGAAGATCTGTTAAAGTAAGAATTGGAGAAGATGAAACGCTTTTTTTAAGTAAAGATAGCATAGGACATATTGTAGTTGCCTCAACTGATAATATTCTAATATCAAATATTTTGAGTGCTGTAGATACCCGCAGAGATCAAATCACCATAATAGGTATGGAAGATTGGCTGGAAATTGAACAAATCTCTTTTGAACAATTAGAGCGAATGGGTGTCATTATGATAGGACAAAATTATTACGATTTCAGCTCAGAGGAAGTAGCTAATTTTAAATTAGATTATACAGAAAAATATAATCGTTTACCTACCCAATTTAGTTATGATGGCTATGAAACTATGATGGTTTTCGGAAAGAAGCTAATTACCTACGGCAATTACTTTCAATATGGAATGTATCATGAAGGGTTGCAAGATGGAAATTTATATTACGGTTTTGATTATACCAATGCAAACGACAATCAATTTGTTCCGGTTCTGCGCTTAGAGGAACTTAATTTAATTATGTTGAATGAAAAGCGTGATAATAAGGAAAAAATAAGACTGGATTAAAAGAACGAATTAATTTTATGAGTAATATTAGTAAGAGTAAAGCACTATTTGAAAAAGCACAGCATGTTATTCCTGGAGGTGTAAATTCACCTGTAAGAGCTTTTAAAGCAGTAGGAGGCGATCCTATTTTCGTTAAAAGTGCCAAAGGAGCATATATGTATGACGAGGATAACAACAGATATATAGAGTTGATTAATTCCTGGGGCCCTATGATATTAGGCCATGGTAATGAATTGATAGAAGAAGCTGTATCTGAGGCTTTAAAAAATTCGCTTTCTTTCGGAGCTCCCACTGCAAAAGAGGTGCAGATGGCTGAGCTAATTACTGAAATGGTTCCTTCTATTGAAAAGGTAAGGATGGTTAACTCAGGTACAGAAGCTACCATGTCGGCTATAAGAGTAGCCAGAGGTTATACCGGTAAAGATAAAATTATAAAATTTGAAGGTTGTTACCATGGCCATGGTGATAGTTTTCTAATTGCTGCAGGAAGTGGTATGGCTACCATGGGTACGCCCAATTCACCGGGTGTCACAAAAGGTACTGCTAAGGATACATTAACAGCTCCTTTTAACGATTTAGAAGCACTTAAAGCTTTAATTGAAAAGAATAAAGGAGAAGTTGCCGCTCTAATTGTTGAGCCTGTAGCAGGCAATATGGGTTGCGTATTACCCAATGAAGGATATTTGCAAGGATTAAGAACTATTTGCGATAAGGAAAATATTGTCTTGATATTTGATGAAGTAATGACAGGTTTTCGATTATCAAAAGCCGGGGCTCAGGGCATTTATGGTATTAAACCTGATTTAACTACACTAGGTAAAATAATAGGCGGTGGGATGCCAGTAGGCGCCTATGGAGGTAAAAAGGAAATTATGGATTATGTTTCTCCTCAAGGACCGGTTTACCAGGCAGGAACACTTTCAGGAAACCCCATTGCCATGTCAGCTGGTTTAGCCATATTAAATTATTTAAACACCCATGAGGAGGTATACCAACAAATTGAACAGTCTGGCAAATATTTAGCAAAAGAACTTGGAGCAATAAATGAAGCAATGGGTAAGAATTTTACCATTAATCAAATTGGCTCAATGATTAGTATCTTTTTCACTGAAACACAGGTGACAGATTTTGAAACTGCAAAAACATCTGATACCACATTGTTTGGGCAGTATTTTCAAGGAATGCTGGCCGAAGGAGTGTACTTACCTCCCGCTCAGTTTGAGTCATGGTTTTTATCTACCGCACTAACCGGAATAGATTTAGAGGAGATTGTAGCAGCGCATAAATCTGTCCTAAACCGTATTTTAAATTAATTTAAGAGCTAGACTAAATGGTGTTATTTAGGAGAGAAAAATTGTTGAATCATCTATTTTTATTACATTTCAAATAATTTATGCTTAATAAAGTGTTTTTTTCTTCATTTACTTACTACTTTTAACGCAATTGTATTTTATTACTATATTTACTTTTGTAAAATATTAACTTTAATAAAACGTGAGATTTGTAAAATTTTTACTCTTAACTATCATTTTAGGTTCATTAAGCATATCTGCTGAAGCACAATTCAGGAGAAACTCTGCTAATAAAACAGTTACTTATGAAGAATTGTACAATGACCCTTATGATATCAATAAGCTATTTATCGGCTTAACACCTTTGTATGGTGATATACATGTGGCTAATATCACAGCTGGATTTGGCTTGGATGCTACCTACTACCTAAATGATTTTATGCATTTCAAAGCTAATGTCAGAATGCCTTATTTCGAAGGGAGCGATTTCGCCAGAAATGCTGCAAATAAAAGTGATGCGTTTGATGGCAGAGCCAGAACATTCCTATATACAGAAGCAAGCGCTTCTTATCATATTTGGGATAAGGAACAGGAATCAAAGAGTATGATCGCATTGTATTCAAAGAATTATAAAGGAGCTGAGTGGGCCGCTAAAGTTCCTCAGAGAGCAGAAATTCCAAATAAAAGGAGGGAAATTCTATTTGCAAGACTAGGTGGTGTTTACTACGAAACAACCTCCGAGTTAAGCAGAGCTATTGCTGCACAGGGCATCGAAGTAACAGGTACAGCAATGGAAAACGGACAGACGTTATCTACAACAATTTCGGGAGAGTCAGATCAGGCTATTTATGGAAATGTTATAGGGTATGGTTTAAGTGTAGGAGGTGGACTTACCTGGATGAAAAATTTTGCAGCAAAACCTGACAAAACTTATGAAGAGTTAGTAGATGACCATGTGTTAACTACCTTTCTTGATCTATTTATATTTCCGGTAGTTACGGTTGAAGATTTTTTCCACAACCCAGACCTTACTGATAATATTTTTTATCAATTTAATGGTGGTGATATAAACACTTTTATGTTTGGCGGTAGATTAGGTATAGATGGACATTTTAACCGTACTTTAGGTTGGGGATATGGTGCTGAATTAGGTGTGCGTCCAGGTATTCAAAAAAGAGGCTTTTATGGCCTTATCAAGATTACTTTCCCTCTTTATGGAACTAAGCTAGACTATAAAGTTGAGGCGTTTGGAAGATAAAAACATTGTTTTTTCAGGTATTAAAAAAGGCTTTCATTTAAGTGAAAGCCTTTTTTAATCCAAATCATTTTATTACTTTTCAGTTTTCATCCGTTTATATTCATTTATTAGACCATTAGTGGAACTATCATGTCCTATCACGGGATTGTCATGCAGTAATTCTGGTAGAATTAGGCCAGCTAATTGTTTTCCTAGCTCTACACCCCATTGATCAAAGCTAAATACATTCCATATAACACCTTGTACAAATATCTTATGTTCATACATAGCAATAAGCGAACCTAGTGTTTTAGGAGTAATCTTTTTAACTAATATGGAATTGGTTGGATTATCGCCTTTAAATACTTTAAAAGGTAGAAGCTGCTTTATTTCTGCACTGCTTAATCCTTTTTCTTCTAATTCTTCTCTGGCTTCATCCTCAGTTTTCCCATTCATTAATGCCTCTGTTTGTGCAAAAAAGTTGGCTAATAATTTGTCGTGATGATCTCCTATTGGATTATGAGTTTGAGCAGGAGCTATAAAATCACAAGGAATTAATTTTGTTCCCTGATGAATCAACTGATAAAATGCATGTTGTCCGTTGGTTCCTGGCTCTCCCCAAACAACAGGCCCTGTTTGATAGGTAACTTTTTCACCTGCTTTATCTACTGATTTCCCGTTACTTTCCATATTTCCTTGTTGGAAATACGCTGCAAATCTATGCATGTACTGATCGTAAGGTAGAATAGCCTCAGTCTCTGCTTCAAAGAAATTATTGTACCAAATACCTATAAGCGCTAAAATAACAGGAGCGTTTTCTGCAAATGGTTTTTCTTTAAAATGCTTATCCATTTCATGAGCTCCTTTTAACAATTCTTCAAAATTATTATATCCAATACTTAATGCTATTGAAAGACCAATCGCAGACCATAATGAGTATCGTCCACCTACCCAATCCCAAAAAATAAACATATTTTCAGAATCAATTCCAAATTTCACAACTGCTTCTTTATTAGTGCTTAATGCCACAAAATGTTTAGCAATGTCTTCTTCCTTAGCCCCATTGCTCAAAAACCAATCTCTGGCAGTATGAGCGTTTGTCATAGTCTCTTGCGTAGTAAAAGTTTTAGAGGCAATTAAGAAGAGCGTTGTTTCAGCCTTAACATTTTTAAATACTTCAGCAATATGAGAAGCATCTACATTGGATACATAATGGGTTCGAATACCTTCTTTTTGATAAGGTTTTAAAGCTTCTGTTACCATTACAGGCCCCAAGTCAGATCCGCCAATTCCAATATTTACAATATCGGTTATTTTTTTACCGGTATAACCTTTCCATTTTCCTGAATGCACTTCATTACAAAACACTTCCATGTGTTTTAGTACTGCTTTTATATCAGGCATTATATCCTTGCCAGATTCAAGTACTGGCTCGGTAGAAAAATTCCTTAAAGCAGTATGCAACACAGCTCTGTTTTCGGTTTCATTAATTTTTTCACCCTCAAACATACTTTGAATATGCTCAGATAAATTTACTTCTTCGGCAAGCTTGATTAATAAATCGAAGCTTTCCTCATTAATTTTATTCTTAGAAAAATCAATTAGAATATCATTGAATTGAAGATGATATTTGTCAAAACGTTTAGGATCTGAGTTGAAAAGGTCTTTAATGGAAATATACCGGGCTGTTTCAAAATGATTGGTTAACAGGCTCCATGCGGAAGTAGAAGTAGGATTTATTTTTTTCATCGATGTAAGTTCTAATGTTTTATGTATAAATACAAAGTTAGAAGGTCATTCGATAAAAGATAGATATAAAACAAAAACTTGTAGTTGATAATTTTTTGAGAGAATGGAATAAGAGAATAAACCTTATGATTGATTTATATACTCATTACTTGTTATTTCACTGTATAAATACCTCTTTTATAGTTTGATTTAATCCCCAAAAAATACTTTTCAATAATAAGGGTAATTATTAAAATACTTCTATTTTCAAAACTTTTAGATTATATTTAATTATGTAATTTTGATTTAATATTACATTGTATAAATATAAAATAACATAGAATATAGTATAATAAACAAATAATTTAAACTAAAGTAATAAATTAATTTGGATTACAACAATTGACTATTAAGTTTGTCTATCTGTAGAAGTGCACTCTAATAATGCTTAATTAATATTATTAGTAGATTATTAATTTATTCCTATTTAATTAAACCAAATAAAAAGTTATGAGAAAATTCTTACCTAGGAAAATACCATATGTAAAATATAGCGCAATAATGCTATGTATTCTTACATTGGGAATTGTAAATTTGGGTAATGCCCAAAAAATTTATCAGGATGGTAAAATCCGGATTAAATTTGAAGTAAATCAAACCGCCAACCTTGATAATATGTCCATTCAGCGGTTGTCTGATGGTATTGTTCAAACAGGTATAAGTGAGATCGATCAATTAAATCAGGAATTTAAGGTGACCGATATGAAGCGTGTTTTCCGTCAAGCTGGAAAGTTTGAAGCAAAACATAGAAAGCATGGTTTGCATTTATGGTATGAGCTTGAAATTAATTCCGGTAAAGAAGTTAAGTCTGTTGTAAGATCTTACGCTAACCTTTCTAGCATTAATATCTCTGAGCCTGTTTTAACAAAAACTTTGGCATATAATGGAGATCCATTAACCTCACCCCCAAATGATACCCGCTATGCGGATCAATGGCATTTAAGAAATACCGATAATAACGCTGGTACTCCAAATATGGCATCAGATATTAATATGGAAGCAGGTTGGGCAGTTGAAACAGGATCTCCTGAGGTAATTGTTGCAGTACATGATGGTGGTATAGATGTTACACATAATGATCTTCAAAGTAACATGTGGATTAATACGGGTGAAATTCCTGGAAATGGTATTGATGATGATAACAATGGCTATATAGATGATGTAAATGGTTATGGTTTTGGCGATAACACAGGTGCTATTCCTGCAGACTTACATGGTACACATGTTGGAGGAACTGTTGCTGCCACTAGTAATAATGAAATAGGAGTTTCGGGTGTTGCTGGAGGTAGTGGTAATGATGATGGCGCTAGGTTAATGTCGTTAGCAGTTTTTGGAGCTACAAATACAGGTGGTTTTGCCGACTCCTACACTTATGCTGCAGATATGGGCGCAATTATATCTCAAAATAGCTGGGGCTACACAGCAGCAGGAAACTTCGAGCAAGCGGTTTTAGATGGTGTAGACTATTTTATAGCTGAAGCTGGCTATGATGCAAATGATAATCCGGTTGGACCTATGCAGGGTGGTATAGTTATTTTTGCTGCAGGAAATTCTAATTCAGATGGCGAGTGGTACCCTGGCTTTTATGAGCCGATTTTTGCAGTTGGAGGTACTGGGGAATCAGGTGAGAAATATTCCGGGTCTAATTTTGGTGCCTGGGTTGATATTTCAGCACCTGCTGGTAATTTTAACCCTGGGGTTATTAGTACAGTACCTAATAATAACTATCAGGGCTTAACAGGTACCTCAATGGCTTGTCCACATGTTTCTGGTGTTGCTGCATTAATAGTTTCAGCAAATCAGGGAAATATTACTCCACAACAAATTAAAGATAGGATCAAAATTTCTGCCAATACAGCATTATATGATAACATATCTGGCTTTGAAGGTTTATTAGGAACAGGAATGTTGGATGCTGGAGGTGCTTTACAAGATGATGAAGGTATTGCACCAGATGCTATTACTGATCTTTTGGTTGAGAGTACTGATCAAACTATAGCCGAATTAAGCTGGACTGCTCCAGCAGATGAAGATAATCAAAACGCAAGTGTCTATCAAATTAGGTATTCAACGGAAACTATAACTGCATTAAACTTTGCTGATGCTAATTTAGCCGGTCAACCATCGGCAAATTCAGCCGGTACACCTGAATCATTTACTGTGACAGGCCTAAGCCCGGAAACTTCTTATTATTTTGCAATTGTATCATCAGACTTATTTGGTAATACTTCAGAATTATCTAACGTAGCAGAAGGCACTACAACGGCAGCTCCTATTGTAGGAGTTGGTCCGGTATCTTTAACTTCATCAATTGATGTTCAAATTGACCCTATAGATAATCAAACCATAACTATTGATAATTCTGGCGAAGGCAATTTAGAATATGATGTTTTAGTGAGTTTTGTTACCGATCAAGGTAGATCTGTCAGACAGCTTAAAGATGTTCAACATCAATATGCAGCAGAGCCAAAATCCAACCGACCCAGTAAAGCAGGTGTTTCCAGTTCTGGGATTGTTGGAAAACCAGGGCAGTTTAATAGTAATTTTACGGATTCACTTTACTATGATAATGGGGATCTTATTGCTGATGATTTTCTTGGATTACAAGGCACACCCTTTTCTGCTGCTGCCAAATTCACTCCAGAATCAAGCTTTACATTATCTGCAATTAGTACGATCTTAAGAAGTGAAACTGCTACAGTTAATGTTGGAATAGAAATTTATAGAGGTGGTTCCACGCCTTCTAACGGTGATTTATTGCTTTCACAAGAGCTAGAAGATTTTAGCTCTGTAGAAGGTGAATTTTTGAATATTCCCTTATCCCAATCTTTTTCTTTTAGTGCAGGAGAAACATTTTGGGTAGTATTATCATTTCCAGGAACAATTAATTTTCCTTTAGGTTTCGATGAAGGAGATAACTTATCTTCTACTTTTTATTATAGTACTGATGGTAATGTTTGGAATGATGTTACGAATGATATTCCTGGCGCTACCTATATTGTTAGAGCCCTTGCCGGCACTGGTGGAGCAGGATGGCTTACTTTAGTGCCTTCATCCGGTACATTAGCTGAAGGAGAGTCTCAGGATGTTGATATCGAAATTGATGCAACTAATCAGCCTAATGGTATATTTGATTTTGAAGTAATTGTTAATTCAAACGACCCAGTAACACCAGTATCTACAGTACCTTTAGAAGTTACAGTTCAAGGACAACAGCCAAGTGTTTCATTAAGTGCTCAAATTCTTGAATTTGATAATGTTTTTGTGAATGGAGAAAGGAATAGAGCTTTAACTATTGAAAATGAAGGTTTAGGAACACTTTCAATTACTGATATTAGTAACACCAGTGCCGCATTTTCTGCTTCTGAAACAATATTGGAAATTGAACCTGGAGAAAGTGAAACTATAACAGTCACTTTTGCACCTACTACCACAGGTACTCAAAATAGTACACTGACTATAGTTAGTAATGATCCGGATGGTAATGTTTCAATTCCTTTGGTGGGTACTGGTACTGATGCTCCAGAACTTAATGTTACTCCAGTAGAAGTAACAGTTAATTTAAATGCAGGAGAATCTACTGAAGAGACAGTAACAATCTCTAATACAGGTGATTATCCATTACAGTATTCATTCCCTGACTTCTCGGAATCTTCAACTACTAGTCAAAATGGAGCTGGTGAAGATTTGGAATTTGGTTATGTATGGATTGATAGTAACGAACCAGCGGGTCCGGTATATTCATGGACTGATATAAGTGCTACAGGTGAAGTAATTCCTATCTCTGGAGATGGAAATGCAGAAATATCTCTGCCATTTAATTTTAGTTTTTATGGTGAAAGGTATGATTTCGTGAACGTGTCTGCTAACGGATTTTTAACCTTTGGGGATGAATTCGGATCTTTTGGAGGCTTCAATAACCAGCAGATACCTAATACAGCAGTTCCTAATGCAGTTATTGCTCCTTTCTGGTATGATTTAGAGCCTGAAGAAGGACAAGTAACAATGACTTCAGATCCTGAAAAAGTAATAATACAGTATACCAATTCAGAAGGTTTTTTTACTTCGGGAACAGTTACTTTTCAAGTTCACCTTTACAGCACTGGTGTGATTGAATACTACTATGAAGATGTTACATCCGCAAGTTTTATTAACTCTGCTACTGTAGGCATCGAAAATCAGGATGGAACAGATGGTTTAATGGCAGTTTATGAAGCGCCTTACGTAGAAAACGGCTTGGTGGTAAGAATTAATGCAGAAACATCATTTATTTCAGGTGTTCAACCTAATGCGGGCTTTATTGCCCCTGGTGAATCTGTAAATATTCAAGTTTCCGTTGCATCTGAAGGACTATTTGATGGTTCTTATACCGAGCCATTGTTGATCAGTTCAAATGACCCTTTAGCAGAAGTGAGTTCAGTTAATTTTATTTTAAATGTTACTGGAACTCCTGATTTTGAATTGGTAACAACTGAATTAGATTTTGAACCACTCTTTATTGGTTTAGAAGAAACTCAGGAGATAGAAATTACCAATAATGGAACTAAGAGTTTTGTTGTCAATACTATTACTTCTGACGATCCACAATTAGAAATAGAATTTACTGATGATACAGTATTAGAACCTGAAAGTAGTATTTTAATACCAGTAAAATTTGTTCCTGCAACCGCTGGTTTAGTTGCTGCTGATATAACTGTTGTTACTGAAGAAGGAATTGAGGTAGTAACTGTAACAGCAGAAGCTTTAGACCCTCCATTGATTTCAGTAAACCCTACATCTATTGCTGAAACAGTAGATGCAGGTGCATCAGTTGAAAGCTCTTTAGAGGTAGCTAATCAAGGTTCTGCAGATTTAATATATAGAGTAGCAAGTACTTATTTCATAGGAATTGATACACCTGAAGTTACTCAAAATATGACTGAAGCTCCGGTTGAAAAGTCTGATGGCGACAATAGAGTAGGATTGCCCGTGCAATATGGCGCAGGTAACGATGATTTTGGTTACACTTGGTATGATAATAATACTGTTGTAGGCGAGCCTTTTGATTTTGAAGACATTAGTGAAACCGGTGAGACTATCAATATTGCTTTTGATGATCAAACAGAAATTGATTTACCATTTACATTTAAGTTTTATGGTGAAGAATTTAGTACTGCCAATGTATCAGCAAATGGGTTTTTATCCTTTTTAGAATTTACCGGATTACAATTTTCTAATCAAAGTATACCTAATTCTAATCTTCCTAATGCTATAATAGCACCTTTTTGGGATGATATAGAACCAACAATTGGTCAGGTTAAAATGGATGGAAATGCTGAAAGATTAATTATTCAATACACTGAAACGGAAGCCTTCTTTAGAGAAGGTACTATGACTTTTCAAATGGTACTTTATCCAAATGGAAAAATTGAATTCTTATATGAAGATGTAGAAGACAATAATTTCAATAATGGTGGAACTGTAGGGATTGAAAATTTAAATGGTTCAGGCGGAGCGCAGGTTGCTTTTAATACAGAATATGTTAAGAATGGATTAAAAGTTGTAATAGAGCCGCCATTTGAGGGCGTTTTAGCAGCTGGTGAAACAGCAACTTTCCCTCTTACTTTAGATGCTACATTTTTAGTAGATGGGGTTTATGAAGAGGATATAACGATTTCTAGTAATGATCCTTTAACTCCTGAAACTGCTGTTGATGTAACACTTACTGTAAATGGAACTGCTGCCATAGTGGTATCTGATTCATTACAATTTGAGGATACATATTTTAATGCAGAAGAATCGTTTGCTACATCAAATACACTGGTTATTAGAAATACAGGAACTGCTGCTTATGAGGTGGACAATGTAATTAGTTCGGAAGCCCCTTTCTCAATAGACGATGAAAGCTTATTAGATGGGTTTACCATAGATCCATTAGATTCTATAGTGATTTCCTTCACGTTTGCGCCAGAGACAGTAGGTGAATTTGCAGAAGCATTCGTATTTGGTAATGCTGCATTAGACGATTCGTATTCAGTAGCATTGATTGGAAATGGATTTGAAGCACCGGCTTTAGATCTTAACTTACCATCAGATACTTTGAAATTTGATTTAGCACAAACTGAGGTAGGTACAACTACATTCACTATTCTTAATACGGGAGGTAGTCCTTTAAATTTCACAATCAATGCTTCCGCAACATTTGCAGCTAGAAAGGTGAATCCAGTAATAAAACAAAACTTTAGTGGTAACCTTGGAGATATTAAATCTACAGGTTTGAATTACGCAGGTTTTGCTGGTAAATCATTGTACAGTAATGATGTATATACTTTTACTGATTCGATAACATACGACCCTGAAGGGGTTGATGATTTTGTAGGTTTACAAGATCCAACTACACCTGTATACGCTGCAACTAAATTTGTTCCTACAAAAGATTTTGACCTAACGCATGTTAAAGTTTATTATAGAACAGAAGATTCTTCTAATCCTGCAACTATTGAAATTTATAGAGGTGAAGAAACTCCTGATGCAGCTGAATTACTAGCTACTTATGAGTATGATGGTGGTACTACCGATGGCGCTTATGAACTGATAGATCTAGGTGAAACTTTAAGTTTCTCAGAAGGTGAAACCTTCTGGGTAGTATTTTCATATACAGGAGCTGCATTCCCTCTAGGTTTTAACACTGGAGTAAATGATGTTGATGGGATATTCTACTTAAGCGTTGATGAAGGAGCAGCATGGATTCCTGCTGAAACTATAGACGGGTTTGCCAATACTGCTTTAAAAGTTAGAGCACTATCTGGTTCAGTCTTAGATTTATTTGTATTAACACCTGCAAGCGGGGAGATTGCTGCAGACGATTCACAGGAAGTTACTTTAGAGGTGTTTGCTGAACAATTTCCGGTTACCGGTCAGTTATTCGGTAGCTTGAATATAAACACAGATGCTCCGATAAATGCAAGTGCTCAAGTTCCACTTGATATTTATATTAATGTATCACCTGAACAAATTTTCGGCCCTTTAGATACGCTAAGTTTTCAAGAAACAGATACTATTACTGTTTTAGCCAAGGCAATTGATCCTGACGGTGAAATAGCTTCTTATGAAATGGTTTCAGGCATAGAAAACATGTCAGTGATGATGCAAGGAGATACAGCAGTGATGACTTTTATTCCTGATTTTAACCAAGCCGGTTTCTATGAGGCTATAATGAGAGCTACTGATGATAGAGGTGATTTTGTTGAGATGTCAATATATTTAGATATTGAAGATTTAAACAGAGTACCATTTATTGCTGAGGCTATACGTGAGGTTGAGTTGATTATAGGTGGAGAAACGCAAACAGTAGATTTAAGCACTGTTTTCAATGATCCGGATAATGATTCGCTTATTGTTTCTGTTACTGTACCTGAGCAGGCCCTATTTACCTATGAAAGAGATGGAGCTATTCTTTCTTTCACTCCTTCAGATTCTGAAGGTGATGTTGATATTTCACTTTTAGCAGAAGATAGTAAAGGCGGTGTAGCAGGTGCTTCTTTCGTTGTTTCGGTTATGGAAGAAGAGGAAGAGGTACTTAGTAACAGGGATGAATTAAAAGCAGAAATTGGTTTGTTAAACTATCCTAATCCTTTTAATAGCTCAACTACAGTGGTTTACAGTTTGCCAACAGCATCAAAAGTTAGTTTGATTGTTTTAGATCAACAAGGTAGAATTGTTAGAGAAGTGCTTAACGAAGTAAATCAATCTGCCGGAGAAAATTCAATTGAACTTAAGCGTAATACCTTAAGTGCTGGTGTTTACTACTATCAATTATCTACTCCTGATTTTGTTTTAACCGAAAAATTAGTAATTGAATGATAATAGCACAAATTGTCTAATTTTAAAGGCCTGCATTTAAAAATGCAGGCTTTTTTTTTATCCTTGAAATATTCAAATATATTGCTCGTTTTCAACCACTTATATGTTTATCTACCTTTAGCAAGAATATAAATATTAAGTGAGATGGTTGAAGTGCTTTGCTAGTGAAATTTTTGATTTAAATATTCAGATCGCATCAGCTAAAGGTATAACAATATTGGTCAGTTCCATTTAATTGGTCAGATGTGTTTTGTTAATGTACTGCAGTGCTTACTGTTTAGCGCATGCTTAAAAACTCTCATGTGACCGTCCTTAACATATAGGTAAATGCTAGCAAAGTGGAGCGGTATGCTTATACTAAAGCCATTTTTAAGAACAGCCTTTGAAGTTTAAAATTATAAATTTGGATATAAGCTCCAGGTAATTTCTTACCTGAAGCTTATTTTAAAATAAATTTTGCTATCTTCTAGGATTTGAAGTAACTAATTTAGTTACTTCAAATCCTACTTGTTAATCGATATTAATCAGATAGAATTAATACTGCTCCAATGCATTTATTCTTTTTTCAATAGGAGGGTGTGTCGCAAATAAGCCTGTTATGAATGACATCATACCACTTGATTTGTCTGGCGTATTTTCTATAAACATTTCAGCTACATCTTCAGATTTAACTGATTCTACCTTATGATTGCCGCTTATTTTTTTGAGTGCGGAAGCTAGCGCTTTGGGATTTTTTGTCATTTCAGCTGCTCCAGCATCTGCCATGTACTCTCGTTTTCTTGATAACGCGAAACGAAATACCAGGCTTAAAAGGTATGCAATAACCACAACAATAACGGCCACCAACATTAATCTACCATCATTTTTTCGGTTTCTACCACCGGAAAAAATTAGGTTTCTAAAAGCTATTTGAGCTGCAAATGCTAATATGCCCACAAAAATGATAGATACTATCAAGAGCCTAACATCTTTATTTTTAATATGCATTAGTTCATGCGCTATAACACCTTCCAACTCTTTATCATCGAGCTTAGAAATAATACCTTGGGTCAAAGTAACTGTATAGGTTTTTTCATTGATCCCACTGGCAAACGCATTTAAGGCAGGGCTATCAATAACATTTATTTTAGGCATAGGCATACCTTCTGCAATGCATAAATTTTCTACCAAATTATAAATCCTCATATTTTCCTTTCTTTCAAGTGGACGAGAACCTGTGGTTCTTGCAATCATTTTGGTATGGAAAAAGAAAGCGATTAGGAACCAAATACCTACCGCAATAATGACAGTGGGTATAGCAGAAATAAAAGAATTATTTACTGCATCCATTTGAATGTTGCCGTATTGATCTTTAAAGATACCTGAGAAGTACATAATAGCCCAAACTGCTCCTAAAATCAGTAAGGGAAAGCCAAGAAGTAATAACACAGACCGGGTGTTGTTTTTCCTAATCTGTGTTTGAATACCAATATATTCCATAAAAATTTAGAATTTAATTTCTGGTGGTTTTTCCATGGTAGTTCTTTCAGTACCTAAATCAAACATCGGACTGGTAGTGAAGCCAAACATACCTGAAAATAGAACCGCAGGAAATTTTTGTATCTCAGTGTTTAATTCTTTGGTTGCAGAGTTAAAGAACCTTCTGGCAGCGGCAAGTTTATTTTCTATATCACTGATCTCTGTTTGAAAATGCATGAAATTTTGATTGGCTTTCAAATCTGGATAGGCTTCTACTTGAATATTTAAGCCTCTTAAAGCGCCGGTTAATTCATTTTCAGCAGCTATTTTCCCATCGATGCTAGATGCACCCATAGCTTTCGAACGAGCTTCGGTTACACGCTGTAATGTTTCGGATTCATGATTCATATAGCCTTTCACAGTATTTAGTAGCTGGGGAATTAAATCATGCCTTTGTCTTAATTGCACATCAATGTCTGCAAATGCATTTTCTCTTCTATTTCGTAAAGAAACTAGTCTGTTATAAATTGAAATTACTAAAATAACGAGTGTTACTACTACTCCAATAATGATCCAAATTTCCATAGTTTTAGGTTTTATTATAACGCTAATTTACAATGTTTTTACCATTTCCATCTTCAATATCTTTATTTTATGATGGAATCAGGAAAATATTGTTTCAATTATAGTATAAATAATAAAATATTTATTATAATTATACTTATTAATTTTTACTTCTTTTATGGCTCCACTTTATATATTACTGAGTATAATTATTATCTTATTAGTATATCTGATGATTACTTATAACAAAATAATCAAAAACAAGAATTTGGTTAATGAGGCTTGGAGTGGAATAGATGTACAGCTTAAGAAGCGATATGATCTAATTCCTGCTTTAATAAAAACGGTTAAGGGCTATTCAGATTACGAAAAAAAATTGCAAGAAGAAATAGTTCAATTAAGAACTGAAGGTGTTAAAGCCGACAATGTAAAATCTCAAGAGTTAACTGAAAGTAAATTATCGCAAAAATTAGGACAGCTGTTGGTAGTAGTGGAAAGTTATCCCGAATTAAAGGCCAATGAAAATTTCCTTAAACTTCAAAAGCAAATTTCAGAAGTAGAAGATCATATTCAGAAGTCAAGAAGATATTACAATGGAAGCGTTCGAGATTTCAACATTTTAATTCAATCTTTCCCCAATAATATAGTAGCTAACTTATTTAGTTATACCAAAAGAGACTTTTTTGAAATAGAAAGTATTCAGGCCCAGGTTCCTGAAGTACACTTTTAAAACTCATTACAGATGGTAAGAATAATTTTATCTACATTTTTATTTCTTCATGTGCTATACGGAAATGCACAAGAGAGAATTCTTAATTATGATGTAAAGCTGGAGGTTTTGGCAGATGCCGATATGCTGGTAACTGAAAATATCAAAGTTTTGGCACAAGGAGTGCAAATTCGAAGAGGAATCTACAGGGAAATACCTCTTTATTTTGAAAATCCTGATGGTAGGCGTGTTTATTTAGAAATTGATGTACTATCCCTTAAAAGAAATAACGCGGAGGAACCCTATAGTGTCGATAAATCTGGAAATAAAGTCCGGATAGATTTCGGAAATGACGATTTTATATCTAAAGGTGAACATTCTTATAGTTTAAAATACAAAGTGAAGGATATTGTAGGCTATTTTGAAGACTTGGATGAGTTGTATTGGAATGCAACAGGGAATGAATGGAGCTTTCAAATTGATGCTACTTCAGTTAAAGTTATAATTCCCTCAGGAGCTAAAATTATCCAAACTGCCGGATACTCAGGTGAAAAAGGACAAGCAAGTAAAGACTTTGAAATTGAAACTGATAGCGTTACAGCAATTTTTAAAAGCACCAAAGTGTATAAACCCGGTGAAGGCTTAACGGTAGGTGTTGGGTGGAGCAAAGGTTTTGTGGCAGAACCAAGCCCTCAGGATAGAAATGCATTGGTTTTGAGCAGGCAAATAGCTTATATTTTTAGCTTTATTTTATTAGTGCTAATGTTTATTTACTTATTCTGGGCATGGAAAAAGGTAGGGGTAGACCCAAAAAAAGGTACTATTATTCCTCAATTTGATCCACCCGAAGGCTTAGCTCCGGGGGATTGCCGATATATTTACAGGCATATTAATGACAATAAAACGATGGTGGCTGACCTTATTGATTTGGCAGTTAAAGGATTAATAAAAATTGAGAATAAGAATAAGAATTTTACATTAAGTTTTATTAAAGATGCTGATGATATTCAAATTAGTACTGCTCAGCAATCCTTATTAAGTCAAATAAAATCAAAACCAGGAATTATTGCTCTTAAAAAATCTAATGGTACTTTCATAAGTAAATTAATGAGGAAACATGGGCAATTTATTAAGAAAACTTCATCCAATGTTTTTTTTAAAAGAAATGGTTGGTGGACCCTTCCTGCTTTCATTATATTGGTTGTAGGTATGGGGTATTTATTGATTAAGGCCCCATTCAAATTCAGTGCTGAGGAAGGATCTGTAGTTTTCGCCATCTTTTCTCTAATATTCTTAATGGCAGGGAGTTCAACATTTTTTCAACAATTTTTGAGTTACAGAGATAATAAATCAGGTATAGGAGGGGTAATTGGATCTGTATTTTTCATGGTAGTTACACTTGGGATATGGGCATTTTTTATAGGGTTTTTTTACCTGGACTTCCTACTTATTTTTTTATTAGGAGTAGGCTTTATTTTTACTTTCAGTTTATTTAGCCAACTTATGTTAGCCCCAACAGAAAAGGGGAGGGAAGTAATTGATCACCTGGAAGGCCTGAAAATGTTTATGGAAAAGGCAGAGCAATATCGCTTTGATGCTTTGCAGGATCCTACCAAGGGCTTACAACTTT
>JBBSPJ010000037.1:0-17793 GCA_038258905.1 Cytophagales bacterium | reverse complement strand
CCTACGGCTATTCTGAACATGTTTTCACCTGCCATAGCTATGGCATATCGTTTATAAAGATTTACATAGTAATCAACAGTCATTTCTCCGCCACAGCCCCAGGATTCATTGCCGATACCCCAATATTTGACCTCCCAGGGTTTTTCTCTGCCATTTTTTTCCCGAAGATCCGTCAGGTAACTTGATCCATTTTTATGGTTTACATATTGCTTCCAGTCCACCGCCTCAGCCACAGAGCCGGAATTCATATTCGCTGCCAAATAGGGTTCGGCACCTAAGGTTTCACAAAGGTTTAAAAACTCGTTGGTTCCAAAGCTATTATCTTCCCTTATACCGCCCCACGACATGTTTTCAATGGCTTTTCTATCTTCTTTAGGCCCAATCGCGTCTTTCCATTGGTAAGCATCCGCAAAACATCCGCCAGGCCATCGTAGATTAGGGATATTGAGGTTTTTTAATGCCTCAATAATATCGTTTCTCACACCAGCTGTGTTAGGTATTTTTGAATCTTCCCCCACATAAAGGCCATCATAAATATCGCGACCCAGATGCTCAGCAAAGTGGCCGTAGATATGCCGACTGATGGTGTCTTTTACATTTTCCGGATCAATTTTAATAGTAGTAATCCCTTTTTGACTAAAAGCAATAAGTGATGAACTAAGAAGTAGAATAGTTAGTATGAATAAATTTTTCAAGCTAATAAGGTTTAAAAGTTTAGAAAATATTGAAATGAAAGTTTGATGCAATCGATTTCAATCCAACGAATTTAATATTTAAATTGCAAGAACGGAAACTATTACAAGAACTTTTCTTAATTAAATGAGCCTATTAAGCAATTAAACGAACCCATTAAAAAAACCACCGCATCAATAATGAAGGGTGGTTTTTACTTACTACTAAAACTAACTAAACAATTATTATTAAACTAAACAAAATTCTCTTTATTGAGGCGGTTCTAGGACGCTTACATCATCTATGAAATAGACTGCGTCCGCGGTTGCTTCTAAGTCTAACACAATTCTTGTCAAAACGTCATTGGCTGTAAAGGTGAATATCACTTCCTGCCTTTCTTCGGAGACTGTGAAATCTCCTCCATATTGGGCACCTGCAATTTCATCAACAGTAACAATAGAAATTACATTTGAGCCTTCCAATCTAAATCTGGACTAGTAATGTCCTACGCAATCATGGAAAAGGTAAATAGCAAGGCATAAAATCAAGAGAGATCATATTAAAACACTATTTTTTTAAAAGAGAAATCGGTCACCTTTTTTTTTCAGTTGTAATAAACAAAATTTCAATGTCACTGAAATACAGAGTTTTTCAGTTTCAAGAAATAAATATACGAAATATTTTTGTTTATGAAATCGATTGCGATAAATTTTTCAATTTATTATGATACATTTTCCCTAGATAAATCTATATTTGAATTACTCTAAAAGAATACTTTTTAATTATTATCAATCTAAATGTTTTTGTAACCATTTTTATTTGTTTCACAGTTATCACTTGTTGGCACTTAATCATGAAATCGATTCCTTTTTTGTTAATTTTTCTTTAGCTTTATTTAAAATTAAATTTCAAAAAGAAGTGGAAACTCTTCAGAAAAACCTGACGACTATAAAATATTATTAACCTATGAAATACTACAATTTGAAATACTTTGGCTTTTTAAGCTTACTCCTCATAATGAGTTGTAACGATAATAAAAATAACCAGGAATCAAATAACGGAGATCCGTCTTCTAAAAATAACGGAAATGAAGAAAATCCAAATCTAAATTTAAAACCACTTATAACTGACTTATACACTGCAGATCCTTCAGCTCATGTCTTTGAGAATAAACTCTATCTGTATCCCTCACATGATTATGATTCAGGAATACCGGAAGATGATTTAGGTGGGCATTTTAACATGAGAGACTATCACGTTTATTCAATGGACAGTATTGAAGGAGAAGTTACAGACCATGGCGTTGTACTTGATTTGGATGATGTGGCCTGGGCCAAAAGACAAATGTGGGCACCTGATGCCGCTGAAAAAGAGGGTACTTACTACTTATATTTCCCTGCCAAAGACAAAGATGATATTTTTAGAATGGGGGTAGCTACAAGTGATAGTCCTTCCGGCCCTTTTACAGCAGAAGAAAATGCCGTTAAGGGTAGTTTTAGTATTGATCCCTCCGTTTTTAAAGATAAGGATGGCTCTTATTATATGTACTTTGGTGGTATTTGGGGCGGACAGCTTCAGCGTTGGAAGGGTGACAATTACATTGAAGAGGACAATTACCCTGCAGATGATGCTCCTGCACTATTGCCCAAAATTGCAAAGCTGACAGATAATATGCTGGAATTTGCTGAAGAACCAAAAGATGTAAAAATATTAGATAAAGAAGGTAACCTAATATTAACAGGTGATACTGAAAGAAGATTTTTTGAGGCTGCCTGGGTACATACTTATAATGGTAAGTATTATTTTTCTTATTCCACAGGAGATACTCATAATATAGCCTATGCCATAGGTGATAATCCATACGGCCCGTTTACTTATGAAGGTGTGGTATTAAAGCCTGTGCTGGGCTGGACCAACCACCATTCAATAGTAGATTATAATGGTAAATGGTATTTATTCTTTCATGACTCGTCATTATCAGGTGGCAAAACTTACTTAAGAAGTGTAAAAGCTACTGAATTGAAATATAATGAGGATGGCACCATTAAAACGATTGATGCCATGGTGGAAGTTGAATAGAATGATATAATCTTAAATCAGATTATTAAAAAAAATCCCTTGAAGTTTTACTACACTTCAAGGGATTTTTTAATTCCTCCAATATCTAAAATAATCTTTCAGAAACAGACCTAAAGCCTGAAAGCTATCCGCTTTTAGTTCCTTAATCAAACATAGCATCATTTCCCTCATAAATAAATTCACCAAAATAAGCTTTCTTTTCACTTTCTGTACCATTAGAAGTGGTATACATAGCGAGTGTAACCCCTACAAAACCACCAGCCACTTTAGTGCTTAAGTAACGTGCATCCAGACCATCTTTTAGTAATTTCCAGTTTTCACCATCCCCAGAATAGTGGAAGCTATAATTAGTAACATCAGAACTAATTTTTAGATTAACAGTGTTTAGATTGGCTTGTTCTAGCTTTTCAGAAGCTACAATCTCTTCACCATTCTCGGTTCCTTTTATCAATTGAATCACTTTTTGGTTGCTCTCTAAACTCAGGGCTATAAAATAATAGTGGCTTTCATTTTGAAACGCTACAATCCCTGCTTTTTCGTTTACATTCTTCGGTTTAAATTCAAGAGTAGTTTCTGCTGAAAAAGTTTGATGCTGCTGTCTATGTCCTACAAAACTTGGATTACTTTTTCCTGAAATAGTCTCAGGTCGTGTATTCATACTCAAATAGCCAGCCTTGCCCTCTAACGAATACCAGGGCTCTTTCACTGTTCTTAAAAAATACCAATGATAGTCTAATTCACTTGCATCAAAAGAATCGGTGAAAGTAAAATTACCGCTCAATGGAAATAAAGTAGTATCCACACTCACTCCTGTAGGCAAATCATATCTATATTTAATAGCTTCTCCCTCCAAATCAAAAACAGGCCAATCGTTTACCCATTTTACAGGCGCCATAAAAGTTTCTCTACCCGTATTGTAATGATCCTGGTCATAATCTCTGCAGGCCAGAAATATACCATACCAATCGCCATTGGGGTGTTGCATTATATCAGCATGACCGGCAGAGGTAATAGGATTCTCCCTGTTAGGGTCTAAAGAACGCTGTGTGAGGATAGGATTATCTTCATAAGGAATAAAATCATCATTGATGTCTGTAGTACGATAAACCATTTCAGAATGGTTGACTGCAGTACCCCCTTCGGCTGTCATTAAATAATAATAGCCGTTTAGCTTATAAATTCTTGGCCCTTCTGCCCAAACCGGTTCGGTAGAAATATCTACTCCACCATTCACCAGAATTCTATCTTTACTTATTACTTTTAATTCTTTTTTATCAAACTCTACCATCCTGATAGTTCGGTGGCCCTGATACAACGGCTTATTATCAGGTGGGTCACTGTTATACACCATATAAGTTTTATCATCTTCATCGAAGAAAAGTCCTGGGTCAATCCCTTTTACTTCAGGCAAAAACACCGGGTTAGACCATTCACCTGCAGGATCAGTGGCTGTTACCACAAAATTGCCTTGTCCATCCACTATAGTGGAGGTGACATAGAAAATTCCATTATCATAGCTAATGTCCGGTGCAAAAATGGCTCTGGACACCCCAAAACCTTCCAATTCCAATTGTTCAGGCCTGTCCAACACATGGCCAATTTGTTTCCAGTTTACTAAGTCGGTAGAATGGAAGATAGGAATACCTGGGTAGAAAGCAAAGGTGGAGTGTACCATGTAGAAATTACCTTTTCCATCGTCAGTAATAGCCGGATCAGGATACCAACCTGCTAAAATAGGGTTTTGGAAGTAGGATTGTTGGTTAACTGAAGTAGCTTGGTTTGATGCATCGTCCTTTTCAGTATTGCTCTTACAAGACATAATAAATACTATACCTACTATTGAGAGAATCAGTGATGTTTTTGTTAATTTCATAATCAATCGTCTGTTTGACGTGAAATATAGTGAGTATAATTTAATATCGCAATCGATTTCTATTTATACCTACTATCATATTACAAATGGTTAAAGACAAATTATAAGATAATTATAGTAAATTAGATAAGGAACCAAGGTAAAGAAGGTGGATTTTGAGCTCAATAAAGCAAACAAGAATTTACAAAATACTAAACCAAGTGAGTAAGGAGAGATTTTCAGGAGCTATTTATTTTATTTTTGGTTCACTATTGTTCATAGCTGGCATTATCATGCTAATTTTTGACATTAATAAGTTAGGCAAACATTATCTAACACAACAACAAACTTCAGTTGGTGGATATTTTGTAATATTTGTAAGTTTGGTAAGCATAATAATAGGATACTTTTCGCTCTCACCCTTTAATAAAATTAGAGAGTACATTGAAGGTACTGGAAAGAAGAATACGAAGAAATAAAGATATTGCTAATAAATAGGATTTCTATTGAGTAGAAACAAAAAAACCTCTGATTTCTCAGAGGTTTTTGTGCCAGGAGCGGGCTTGTCTGCCGACAGGCAGGCTTGCATGAACTAATGTTCACGAGATTTTAAGTCTTTTGAAATCTGCTTTAAAAATTCCCTTCCTGTACTGCTTTTTAGCCATTTTTCATGCTCTCTGGCATCTGCCCTATTTGAAAACTCCTTTGTATAAATTAGTTTAAAGGGTCTATAAGGAGCCGTAGTCTTTTCTCTTCCATCATTATGCCTTTTTAATCTATCTTCAATATTAGAAGTAAATCCTTTATAAATATAATTTTTGTGGAGGCTTTCGATAGCATAGGCAGTGAACATGGGTTTAAATTAATAGATCCACTTTGAAAAACAAAAAATCTTATTCCGATACAGCAAATGTATAGAGAGAATACTTGTAATTATGGCGGGACTTGAACCTGTCTGCCGACAGGCAGGCCCGCACGAACTAATGTTCACAAGATTTTAAGTCTTCCTTAACTTCATGAATTGAATATAAAACAAAAAAGCCTTCCGATATGGAAGGCTTTTGTGCCAGGAGCGGGACTTGAACCCGCACGAACTAATGTTCACAAGATTTTAAGTCTTGCGTGTCTACCAATTTCACCATCCCGGCTAATCTTAATTCTATAAAGAATTAATTTTCTTTTTTATAAATTCCAAAACAAACTTAATAAACCGCATGAGATTTTAATCTTGCGTGCCTGCCTGTCGGCAGACAGGTCTACCAATTTCACCATCCCGGCAATCTTATCAAGTGTGTGTCAAAAAAATAAGTGAGCCTTATGCTCACTTATTATACTTTTTGAGCGGGAGACGAGGTTCGAACTCGCGACCTCAACCTTGGCAAGGTTGCGCTCTACCAGCTGAGCTACTCTCGCATTTCCCTGATTGGGATTGCAAATTTAACACTGCTTTTTAAATATACAATAGAAGATGACGAAAAAAATTAATTATTTTCTAATTTTTGGCATTAAGCCACCTGTTGCTTTAATTTCTCTTTTAATTCTTTCGCCTCCTGCCTGTTTTTAGACATTTTAATATGTTTTGGAACAGGTTTTAAATCCCAAATTAAACCTAACCACGACATAAACTTTAATCCATAATAAGTAAAATCAAATTCCCACCAGAAGAAGCCCTGCCTCGCTGATGATTCATAATAATGGTGGTTATTGTGCCAACCTTCACCTAAAGTTAGTAAAGCCAGCCATACACTGTTTTTAGACTCATCCCCGGTTTCATAGCGTTGTCTGCCGAATTTGTGCATGATACTATTGATAGAAAAGGTAGCATGATATAGAATAATGGTACTTAAGAAAAATCCAATAAACAAAGTAGAGAAACCAGCTGTAGTAAACATGGCCAATATGCTACCTCCGTTTACTATACCTCCTAATGCCATAACTAGTAAGGCTAAGAATACAGGCGGAACTAGATAATTTCTATTTAACCATCTTAATTCAGGATACTTACTGTAATCTGAAATTGTTTTAAAATCGGTTTTCTTAAAGTCAGATCCAATAATCCATCCTACATGAGAATACCAAAAACCAAAATGTAACATAGAATGTGGATCCTTCAACGTATCACTATTTCTGTGATGGTGACGGTGATGGGAGGCCCACCATAAAGCGCCTTTTTGCGCAGAGGTTTGTGCAAAAAAAGCAATCAAAAATTGAAACCACCTGGAAGTATTATAACTTCTATGAGCGAAATACCTATGGTAGCCGCCAGTTACCCAGAACATTCTAAAAACATATAAAAAAGCACAAACCGCCCAGTCAAATAGTGTTGCACCAGTATAAATTGCTAGCAATGGAAGCAAATGAACTATACCGAAGCTTACCTCTTTTTTCCAGGTACCTTTCTTTCTTAGCTTTAAATTTTCTTCAACTTTTATTTCAGCCATGTGTATTTTAATATTTTATACAAAGATAAGCCTTTTTCAATTAAGAGGCAGTTCTTGAATAATGAGAAAATAAAACGATTAGTTATGTCTAATGGTTCATAAATTATTCCTGAAAATTATTTTAATTTGGTTTCGTAGGGAAATATTATGTAATAACAAGAGGGTAAATAAGGTTTTAAAGTCATTAATTTCCTTTGCCATCATCCAAATAACTACTCACAGATACTTTATGGATAATATTTTCCAGATCATTAGAAGATTTTTTCAAATGGCTTAATATTACTTTACTATTCTCGTCAACATTTTCAAAGTCTAATAAATTAATTAAGCCTAAAATAGAAGCCAGTGGTGCCCTTAGCTCATGTGCGTTAATAAAGGCAATTTCATTTAATTTCTTTTCTGATAGTCTAACCCTATTTTCCATGGCAATATCTGCTGAAATATCTGCAATAATTAAAATAACACCCATGATGTCACCATTTGGCGAAACAACAGGACGAAGTTCTAATTCTACTATTTTATTCGATCCCGATGAGTTTTCTAAGCTTCTGATAACCTTTTGCCTTTGACCACTCCTTGCTTTGTCAAATAAGGCCTGAAAATTTTTTGAAAATTTTGGCTCAAAATAATCAGTAATTAATTTATCTGTATCTAAAGCTCTTGCAACATACCAATGCATGAAAAGATAAGCTTTGGCATTGAAGTCTATTATTTCACCTGATAAACCTATCAATATATTAACTTGCTTAGGATCATTGAAAATAGCTTTCATCCAGCTTTCAACAGTATCCTGACTACTGATTAAATCTTGTTGTGGCTTTTCTAAGGTCGCTAAAAAAGTATAGCCAATGAAGTCTCCTACTTTATTAGTAGCAGGAAATATATTGCTGTTAAACCAGGTTTTTTCATTTTTCTTTGTGTGTAATAAAAAATTACCTTGCCAGGATTTATTTCTTTCCAATAAGTAACAAATTTCATCCTTAGTGTATTCAGGCATAAAAGCGCAAAAATCTGCCTGAAAATTTTTTGTCTTTAGCTGCTCAGAATTTATACCTGTAAGTAATAGGAATGAGTGGTTTGCAGAAATTACATTGTAATTTTTGTCAAAAGAGATAAGTACAATATTACTATCTAGAAAATTTAAAGGGTCACTATAATCTACTTGTTTAGCTGTTATGTTTTTATTCATTATAGATTAGTATACCTCAAATTTAAATATTTTGTTTAAAATTTGACTACTTGATTCCAATAAAATCAAAAATTGGAAGGCCTTTTAGAGCACATACTTTGTCATTTGCCTCGGTTGCTAAATCAAAAATACATTTTTTCTTGTAGAGCTATACCTACAGTTCATTTCTAATCCAACCCGACATAAATGCATAATAATATTTTGCACGCTAAATTTTTTAGACCATGAAATGAGCATGATTGAGAAACACCAACCGAAGATAACTATCAATTAGCGAACTCCTTGTGACCAACAGAAATAAACATATACACGTGAAATGTCCATAAATTCCTCTATACCAACCGAGGATGAATATTTTAGGTTAATTAGTAGCTTTTGAAAGGTTGTGAAATATTCCACATGTCCTTTAAAAAACAAATTATATACAAATGAAAAACGTAAAAAAGAATCTTTATGGTGAACAGAAATTCGATTGGAATAAGTCGACAGAGAAATTAATTTCAATAGTGATCAACTCTCTAAAACAATTTGTTTCAAAGGGTCAAATAGATCATATCAGAGATCAAATGCCTAAGGAGGTGAAAAAATTAATAAATTAGTTAATCTAGAAACAAAGAAACCAGCCCTCTTAAACAGGACTGGTTTCTTATAAAGGACAACTTAATTGCCAATCATTGAATAGATCCTGTTAATGTGCCAGTACCATAATCTAAATCAACTTCAATAATTTCCGCTGTTCTAATCCTAAATCCTTGATCATAGCGGGTGCATCTATCCCAATAGTATCTTGAAGGATGTTGAGTTGAAATATTTAAATTTGGCACAAATGCAGGGTAATCTGATCCACCATCAATAATATTCAGACTACTTGCGTCAATTTTATAATATTCTGTACTACTACAGGCATTTGAGCTATTATACTGGCTTTGCAAATCAATGTCAGTATTCTTTTCAATACCATCTACTAAAACCGATACAGTAGGATTGAATCTGTAACCATATCCTAAATCTCCGAAGGTAATATTAGTAATTGATTGATCTATTTCAAATGCTTCGACATATGCTTGCCTCCCACCTGAATAATAAGGATTACTAATTTCAATAATAATATTGGAAGTATTAGGTAATTTTTGAGCTGCATCAATTGGTCTGAAAATTGTTGCAAAAGCTGTTTTAAGTACTGGAACTGAGTCTTCCACTATATAGAGCTTCTGGTCTCTTTGAATTTCGGGAAAGTCGATTGAAAAAAATCTCCCGTTTTCGGAAGTAGGTATCAATATTTCGAATTTCCCTTGTTCATCTGTGGTACCCGATGCCACTACATTACCATCTGCAAAAATATTAATGTTAATTTCTGCTGCATATTCTGTAGCCTCTGTAGTTAAATCAGTTTGTACTTTAACCTGCCCTTTTACAATAGCTCCATCCTCCTCATTGAATAAGGAAATTGAAAGGTTATCTCCGGTCAATCTCCCCAAAGTTTGTATATCTCTTTGCTGTTTTACATCAAAATATCCCTCTTTCTTCACCTGGATAAGTGCCTCTCCCTGGCTTACATTCTCAAAGTAAGCCTGACCAAATTCATCTGTAGTAGATTCTAATAAACTTCCGGCAAAAGCAATAGTTACGGTAGCTCCTGCAACAGGCCTTTGAGATCCGGCTTGAATAGCATTTACAGTTAGAGTAGTACTTTGCGTTAGATTTTGTAATTCCTCTTCAGTCAACCCATCTTGCTGGCAAGCCGTGAACAATACTAAAAAACCTAAGCACAGAAGATATAAATAATTTTTTGTTTTATACATATTAATTGTTTTAGTGAAATGTATAATAATTAGGTAATCGACCCCCACAAAGGGAGATCAATTAGATATTTACTCAATTTCTTCTGCTCTGGAAGTTCCGGTGCCATAATTACCATCGCGAACAAGGATTTCTCCTGTTTGTACATTTAAACTAGTTGAAAGACTAGGGCTCTGAGCACTTCGTCGGTTAGCATTTGAAAAATCAGGGAATCCACTTCCGGCACTGATTATTTCTTCATTACCTTCTGCCTGTAAGTTTCCATTGGCATCTGTTGGCCAAACAATATTATCTCCAGAACCGCCAAACAAAGTAGTGATAGTAACTGGAATATTAGTGTTTGGAGTGTAGCCGGTTCCATTAACTATTACATCCAGGTCACTGATGCCACCGTCAGAATCAAGGCCATCTATAAAAATAAGACCTCTTCTTCCATCAGCTGCAGTCGGTACAGGTAGAGTAGCAAAAACAGGAGCTACATTCGGCACTGAAACCGCTGATCCTCTAGGATTAAATACAGTTGAAATAGTAGTTATTTCAGGTATAGTGGCGGGAAATTCTTCCTCTCCTTCATTTCTATTTTTGGCAATAGTTTGGTCTATTGTAAGAGTTGGGTAATTAATTTGATAATTCAAACCAGCTCTGTTAGCGGGCAATACAAATTCGTAATTACCATTTTCGTCCACCGTAGTGGTAATTTCTACCGTATTTATACCGTTGTCATTCAAAAGGGCAACAATTTCAGTTCCCGCAGCTACTAACTCAGAATCTTCGTTAGTAAGATCAGTTTCAATCTCTATTTTACCTCTTACTGTAGCTGTATTTTCCGTTAAAGAGTAAATTTCTACGGTAGTAGTAAACTGACCTTCTCTGAAGTTAGAAACACTAACATTTACCAACCTTTGCGTTTTAGTAAATCCTTCTTTTTCTACTGTAACAGGTAAACCTCCTCCAATTTTAACATCGTTGAAAGTAGCAATACCCAACTCATTGGTCTGAGCTGTCACTAAATTTCCATCTTTAATAATCGAAACGCTAGCTTCACTCACTCCACTAGTATTAAAATTATTCATTACATACACTGAAAGATCTATTGTTTGCTGAGCATCTAAAGCATCCTTTTCTGTAAAATCATCTTCACATGAACTGAAGATCCCTGCTGTAAATACAGCCAATAAAATCTGTAAAATTCTGGTTTTTTTCATAATAACATTCATTACTTTTTATTTTTTGATTTATTTTTAATTAAAATTTAACTCCAACAGAGAAATTGAAGGCATTGCTATATACATTTTCATTAACTTCCACAAAATCGATATAACTAAAAGATTGCTTTACAGGAGTGATGCCGTACTGATAATTACCACCAATCAGTAAGGTGTAATCTGCATCACTTGGGATTTCAAATTGAAAGCCAATGGTAGCCCCAAATTGAAAATCCTTGTATTGATCGGTAACCTGGCTAGTTCCAGCGGTGGTAACAAAGACACCTCCCTCTAACTGACCGGTTTTTTGATAAGACTCAGTTGCATATGGAGTATATGAAACGTAGGGCCCCACTAAAAGCTTTGGTACAACTGGATTATCCGATAGCTTAATGCTTAACTGGATCGGTAAGAAAACATTATGCAAGCTCACATCAGCATCTTTGACGTTCTTATTGAATATATCGTCAGAACCTCCAAATCGAGACTCATCCCTGAACTGCAAGTAAGAGCCGCCAAATTGGAAATAGGCTAGTTCAGCCTGCACACCAAACATTTCGTTGATTTCATATGTGCCAAAGATACCTGCAGTGAATCCAATTCGGGATCCGGAATGGTACGAGGAGTTAAATTCACTACTCACTACCCCTACCTTTACACCATAATGAATGGGGAGATCATTGGATTCGTCTTGCGCATAAACAGCATTAGCACAGAAAATAAATAATAAGGCTTTTGCCATTACTAAAGAGATTAACTTCATTTTATTTAATTTTTAAATGATAATAAAATCTCAACCAATTTATGGCCTATAGGGCTAGAAGCTTGGTTGAACGTGCGGCAAACATAGGGGAGCTATTTGAATAATTCAAATATTAAATTGAATTCTTAGGTATGCAAATTAAGAGGACGTGTAATAAAATTCATTTATTTACACTTGTATAACTTACGATAGATTAGAAATATTTTGACAAAACCAATTAGTGCCATTCTTTATTTCGTAGATCAACGATAAACGTAAATTTTGAGTATATAGTAAATTACAAAAAATACTTATCCACATGTAATGTTTCTGTACATCTTGAACTATACATATAAGTTAAGTCCATTCACTTCATTTTATTCTTTAATTCATTGAGCTTCAATAGGGCTTCTACAGGGGATAGCGTATTGATATCCATTTTATCCAATAAATCTTTGATTTCTGCAAGAGCAGGATCCATCTCAAACAAGTTGAGTTGGTAATTATTTTTAGGCACCTCCTGCATTCGTTTTTGATGCTGATTTCGAATTTTATCTTTCTCCAAATGATGCATTATTTCATTGGCACGCAAAACAACTGGATTGGGCATACCCGCTATATGAGCTACATGAATACCAAAACTATGCTCACTGCCACCTTTTTTCAGCTTTCGCATAAATATGATTTCTCCGTTTATTTCCTTTACGGAAACATTGAAATTCTTAATTCGGGAAAAATCATTAGCTAACTGATTTAGCTCATGATAATGCGTAGCAAATAGTGTTTTAGCCTTAGATTTTGGATGATTATGAAGAAATTCAACGATGCTCCAGGCAATAGAAACACCATCATAGGTACTGGTTCCTCTGCCAATTTCATCCATTAATATTAAGCTTCTGTCCGATAAATTATTGAGGATACTAGCGGTTTCTGTCATTTCTACCATAAAAGTAGATTCCCCTTTGGCTAGATTATCTGATGCACCTACCCGGGTAAATACCTTATCTATTAAACCTATTTCAGCAGATTTAGCAGGTACAAAAGAACCCATTTGTGCCATTAAAACAATTAAGGCTGTCTGGCGTAACAAAGCAGATTTACCCGCCATATTGGGCCCGGTAATAATCATAATCTGTTGTGTTTCATTGTCCAAATACACATCGTTAGGAATATACTCTTCACCATGTGGTAGTTGTTTTTCTATTACCGGGTGCCTCCCTAATTTGATATCCAGCTCGTAACCTGTTTTTATGATGGGTTTTACATAATTATTTTTAATGGCGGTTTCGGCAAAAGAAAGCAAGCAATCTACCATTGAAATTACTTTGGCATTTTGCTGTATAGGCGCTACAAAATCATGGGCATGCTTAAGAATCTGCTGAAAAATTCTTTGTTCTATAGCTACCATTTTATCCTCGGCACCTAGAATTTTTTCTTCATATTGCTTTAGTTCCTCAGTAATATAGCGCTCTGCATTTACCAGTGTTTGTTTTCTAATCCATTCCTGCGGCACTTTGTCTTTATGAGAGTTCGTTACCTCCAAATAGTAGCCAAAAACCCTATTGTAGGCAATTTTGAGAGAACTAATACCTGTTGCCTGCATTTCTCGCTTTTGCATTTGTAACAAATAGTCTTTGCCGGAATAAGCTATTTTACGTAACTCATCTAAATCATCATCTATTCCTTCTTTTATTAAATTTCCTTGATTAGTAAGCAGTGGAGCCTCCTCATGCAGCTGCTTATCAATTAAATCAAATAAAAACTCACAAGGGTTGATTTGGTCACCCAGTTTTTTGAGAGATTCTATTTTGGAATTTAAAAGCGCTTCTTTAACAGGTACCGATAAACCCAATGCTTTTTTCAGCTGTAGCATTTCACGTGGGTTTACTCTACCTACGGCAACTTTAGATATTAAACGCTCTAAATCTCCAATCGATTTTAGACTAGATTTAATAGAATCAGCTAATTCTTTATTTTTATAGAAAGATTCTACTATCAGTAATCTTTCATCAATAATGCTTTTATCCTTCATAGGAAGCACCATCCATTTTTTAATCATCCTTGAACCCATAGGCGTTAAGGTTTCATCTAAAATGGAGATTAAAGGAATACCTCCTTCTTGCTGAGGATACACCAATTCCAGGTTGCGGATCGTGAATTTATCCATCCACACGTATTTTTCTTCTTCTATTCTGGAAATAGAAGCAATATGATCTACCTCATTATGCTCTGTTTCTTCCAAATAATGCAAGATGGCTCCGGCGGCTACTATTCCTTCCTCAATATTTTCTATCCCAAAACCCTTTAAAGAATTCGTTTTAAAGTGCTTAGTTAGTTTTTCATAAGCAAAATCATAGGCGTAGATCCAGTCTTCCCGGTAATGAGTATTGTAATCGTCTGAAAAAGCTTTTTCAAATTCAGCTCTTACCCCCTTGGAATAAATCACTTCCGATGGTTGAAAGCCTTGCAATAATTTATCTATATAAGGTTTTTTACCTGAGGCGGTCATAAATTCTCCGGTAGAGACATCTAAAAAAGCCACTCCTAATATATCTTTGGAGAAATGAATGGATGCCAGGTAATTATTTCTTCCTTGCTCCAGCACATTATCATCGTAACTTACGCCTGGTGTTACTAATTCTGTAACCCCTCGCTTTACAATTCCCTTTACCGATTTAGGATCTTCCAGTTGATCGCAAATGGCTACTCTATATCCGGCCCTTACTAATTTAGGCAGGTAATTATCCATTGCATGATGCGGAAAACCTGCTAGCTCAATATGAGAAGCAGAACCATTAGCCCTTTTTGTTAAAATAATATTTAACACTTTGCTTGCCTTAATAGCATCTTCTCCAAAAGTTTCGTAAAAATCTCCTACACGAAACAACAATAAAGCGCCCGGATACTTCGCTTTGATCTGATTGTACTGTTTCATCAAAGGGGTTTCACTCCCTTCTTTGGCTTTGGCGCTACTTTTGGACATGCTTTGAAGAAATGTTATTAGTTTTGTAGCTCAAAGATGATAAAATATGAGGAAATTAGCCAATGAAGAACTCAATCGATTAGCAGTTGAGGAATTTAAAGAGGTAAAGAAAAACCCTATTGCGATTGTGCTTGATAATGTGCGAAGCATGAATAATGTGGGTTCTGCTTTTAGAACAGGAGACGCTTTTTTAGTAGAAAAGGTAGTTTTATGTGGAATTACTGCCCAACCTCCTCACAGAGAAATTAATAAAACTGCACTGGGAGCCACAGATTCAGTAAAATGGGAGCACCACGAAAGCACCTCCGCAGCGATTGAAAAATTAAAATCAGAGGGTTATAGGATTTTTAGTGTGGAACAAGCCGATAAAAGTTTGAGCCTGGAAAAGTTTATACCTGAGGCTAATGAAAAGTATGCCTTCGTTTTTGGTAATGAAGTATATGGGGTAGAGCAGGAAGTGGTGGATGCAAGCGAACATTGCCTGGAAATACCACAGTTTGGCACCAAACACTCTTTAAATATTTCGGTAAGTATAGGCGTAGTTTTGTGGCATACCGTTTTGCTGGGTAAAATGATTAGCAATTAGAATTTTAAATCCAGCGTAACATAAAAATTTCTACCTGGAGAAGGGATAATACCAGGCCCCGGGTAGCCCACCGCCCTACGGGTAAAGTAATAATTATTGGTTAAATTATTCACTCCTGCCTCTATCTGAGCAAATTTGTATTTGTACTTAGCACTTAAATCCATCACATAGAAGGCCGGGATAAGACCGTCCACCCCTGTAGCACTACGCTTTGCATTGGTAGCGTCAGTGTATTGCTCACTCATGTAAGTCATTTGGAAAGTAGCGGAAAAGCTTTTCCAATCGTAATTAATTCCAGTTTTCACATTAATATCAGGCACTAGTTCCACCTTATTTCCTGCCACAGAACGTTCCTCAATATCCTCACTGTAACGACCTCGTATAAACGCAGCATTTAGAAAAGTTGAGAACTCGTGCATCGGATTAGCTTGTAACCATCTGCTCCAGTTAAGCTCTGTATAAGATTCAATACCAAATATTGCAGCATCACCTATGTTTGTTCTATACCGATAAATTCTGGGAACTCCGTCTATGGAATCGTCATATTTAAACAAAGCTCCTAATCTGTTATTATATGCCAGGTGAAATAAACTCCAATCAAAATTAAGATAATCTCTATGCTTACCTCTAAACCCCAGGTCTGCATTAAAGCCTTTTTCATCCTGCAAATTTGGATCTACTACTAAATTCCTGTTATTAACTCGTAAATCATTGAAGTTAATAGCTCGATAATTCATGGAAATATTACCATAAAATTCCAGATCAGAAAGCGTTTTATAACTGATCCCCAAACCTGCCAACATAAAAGATCGATTTAGTACTTTGGATTCAAAAATAGAGGTGTCAGAAATCACATTGCCTGCGAGGTCTGGCACCGTTTCACGGTAAGTTCCACGGCTCTGGGTGCTTATATATTCCCAACGTACCCCTGGGGTAATACTTAATTGGCTATTTACATTAAAAATATTCTCAGCAAAAAGAGCAACATTCTCTGAAGGGTATCGAAAGGATAAATCTTCCAGATTATTGGGATTCAAATATCTAAAATCAGCATCATATCCTGCCGGACCTAGTCCTTGCCTTTGTTGTGTATTACCTCTAAAATAGCGGACTCCTCCAGCTAAAGCTTGAATTTGTCCGAACAAATCATATCGATGTAAAACCCGAAGCTCTGAACCAAAATTTTCGTAATCGTCCCAAAGCAAATTTCTTTCTTGTTCAGGGAAATCGGCTTGATTTACCCTTTCCAAATTACCCAAGGCTCTACGCGAGCCGATGAGTCCAAAGGTTTTCCAGTTAAGTTTTGTTCTATCACTTATGCGATAATCCAAAACTATAGCAGGTATATTCCACCTTATAGCAAACCAGTTTCTTTCGCGCACAGATTGGGTAGGATCTTGTTCAAACAAGGGATCTGTTAAACCGCCGGCCTGCTGAGCCAGATAATCCATATGTGTAAATTCGAAGCATAAATACAATTTATCTCCAATATCAAAATTGAGGTCTACGAATAAGTTGTTGGACTCAAAAGATTCATTATCCCTAAAACCATCACCTTGTTTACGTTGATAAAAAACAAAATAATCCATTTTCTCTGTATTACCTGAGAGACTATTATAAGAGCTTAATAAACCATATGAACCTACTGTATTTCTGGTATGAAATTGTACAGGAGTATTTTCAGGAGCTTTTTTAAATAAAAAGTTTATCATTCCCCCAAATTGTGTACCGTACTGTAAAGAAGCAGCCCCACGCACTATCTCAATTTTAGAAAGTGACTCTATCGGTGGTGTATAATAACTTTCAGGATAACCCAATGGATCAGCTGAGATATCATAACCGTTTTGCCTGGTATTAAAGTTGGAAGTACGATTAGGATTTAAACCTCTACCTCCAATACCCAGTTGCAAACCTCCCGCATCGCTTTCCCAAATATTTAAACCCGGTACTTTAGCAAAAACCTGACGTGCATTGTTAGTAGCTAGATTTCCATTTATCTGGTCAATTGAAATGACTTCGTTCTTTTTAGCTTCATAAATTAATGTGCCTTCCACCGGATTCAATCTGTTTACATTAAAAACTCTATCCTTTTTACCAAAAGCTTGTACTTCATCTAAGGTTTCTAACCATTCCTTGAGTTGAAAACTCAATACTAACCAATCTTCTTTTACCTCAATGGTTTTTATTTCACTTTGCCTTCCCAAATAAAATGCAGCTACCTTATAAATACCAGGAGCTAAACTT